>DASYRE010000027.1 GCA_036004685.1 Candidatus Polarisedimenticolia bacterium
ACGCTGCTCGCCATCGTCTTGTCGGTCGGCCTCGTCGTGGACGACGCAATCGTGATGGTGGAGAACATCGAGCGCCACATCCACAGCGGCAAGCGTCCGACCCAGGCTGCGCTTGACGCCGCGCGTGAGCTGGTCGGGCCGATCATTGCCATGACGATCACGCTGGCAGCCGTCTACGCGCCGATCGGGATCCAGGGTGGTCTGACCGGCACGCTGTTCCGCGAGTTCGCCTTCACGCTGGCGGGCGCGGTGATCGTTTCCGGCGTCGTGGCGCTGACGCTGTCGCCGATGATGGGCGCGAAGCTGCTTCGACCCGCGGAGAAGGAACGCGGGTTCGCGGCGTGGATCAATCGGCGATTCGACTCGGTCCGCAGCGGATATGTCCGCGCGCTGGCATCGACGCTCAGGTACCGGCCCGTGGTGCTCACCCTGTGGGTGATCGTCGCGCTGCTGATCGTGCCGTTCTACATGTTCTCTCAGCGCGAGCTGGCGCCTGCCGAGGACCAGGGCGTCGTCTTCTCGGTCGTGCAGGCCGCGCCGAACGCGACGATTGAGCAGACGAAGCTCTTCACGTCGCAGATTCTCGATGTCTACAAATCGCTTCCCGAGACGGCCGCGACGTTTCAACTGATTATCCCGAACGGCGGATTCGGCGGCATGGTGACCAAGCCGTGGAGCGAACGCCAGAAGACCGCGCAGCAGCTCCTGATGGAGTCGTACGGACCGTTGTCGAAGATCCCGGGCATCCGGGCGATTCCGCTGACGCCGGCCCCGCTGCCCGGCGGCGGTGACTTCCCTGTCGATTTCGTCATCGGCTCGGCGGCGGAGCCGCAGCAACTGGACGAGATCGCCCGTCAGCTCGTGCAGAAGGCATTCACCTCCGGGATGTTCATCTACGCCGACGCGGACCTGAAATTCGATCAGCCGCAGGCGGAGGTGGTCTTCGATCGCGACAAGCTGCGATCGCAGGGTGTTGACCTCAGTCAGGCGGGGCGCGACCTCTCGGTGCTGCTTGGCGGCAACTACGTCAATCGCTTCAGCATCCAGGGACGAAGCTACAAGGTGATTCCCCAGGTCATCCGCACGCAGCGCCTGAACGTTGATCAGTTGAACGACTTCTACGTCACCGGGCCGAACGGGAAGCTCGTCCAGCTGTCGACCTTCGCAACGCTGAAGGAAACGACGGAGCCGAGGGCGATCTACCGGTTCCAGCAGTTGAACTCGGTCAAGGTCCAGGGCGCGATCCGGCCGGGGGCCACGCTGGACCAGGCCCTCACGGCGCTCGAAGAGGAGGCGGCAAAGATCCTGCCCCCGGGTTTCACCATGGACTACGCCGGGGAGGCGCGCCAGTTGCGCGTGGAGGGAAACCGCCTGAACACGACGCTGTTCCTGGCGTTGGTCCTGATCTTCCTGGTCCTCGCCGCGCAGTTCGAGAGCTTCCGCGACCCGCTGATCATCCTGGTGGGATCGGTGCCGCTCGCGCTCTCGGGGTCGCTCCTTTTCACCTTCCTGGGAGCGACGACGCTCAACATCTACAGCCAGATCGGCCTGGTGACCCTCGTCGGGCTGGTCTCGAAGAACGGGATCCTGATCGTCGAATTCGCCAACACGCTTCAGGAGGCGGGCCTCTCCAAGCTCGACGCGGTGATCCAGGCAGCGGGGACCCGCCTGCGCCCCATCCTCATGACCTCGGTGGCCACCATCGCCGGCCACTTCCCGCTGGTGTATGCCCGGGGCCCCGGCGCGGGCGCGCGGAACAGCATCGGCATCGTGCTCGTCACCGGGATGGCGATCGGGACCCTCTTCACCCTGTTCGTGGTGCCGTCCTTCTACGTGCTCCTGGCCCGCCGTCACGCGGCGGAGCCGGCGGAGGCCGAAATGGAAGCGGCCCCGGAAAGAGAAGCCGCACCCGTCCCGGTGCTGGCGTCATGAACAAAGCCCTCGGCGGCTGGGAGGACGGGCCGGACGCCGCTCCGCGGCCGATATGAGCCGGAGCGCGGTGGTTTTTGTTCGATACGCCGGTCAGTCGGGCGATGAAGCTTCAGCGAGACCTGCCGGGGAGGTAAGCGCCGCACGATTCGCGCACCACCAGGGTGGCGGTAAGGACGAAGCTCCTCGGGGGCAGGGACGGGTCGGCGATGCGGTCCAGCATGGCGCGGAAAGCGGTCACCGCGATCTCGCGGCAGGGCTGGTGCATGGTCGTCAGCTGCACGGAGAGAAGAGTGGCGTATTTCACGTCGTCGAACCCGACCACCCGGATGCCGCGCGGGACGCGGATGCCCAGCTTTTCGAGGGATCGGATCAGCATCGCTGCTGAGCGGTCGTTGGCGCAGATCACCGCCTCCACCTGCCGCCCGGTGGCAAGGCCTTTGACGAATCCCAGGTCGTCCGGCTGTCCCACCCTGAGAAAATCCGGCCTCAAAGGCAGTTTCCGGTCCAACATCGCCTCTCGCGCCCCGGCGACGCGGATGCTCACCGTGGGCGCGAAAAATGGAGGCGCGACGAAGGCGAGGCGCCTGCACCCCAGCTTGAGGAGGTGCGCCGCGAGCAGGTAGCCGCTCGCGAAGTTGTCGATGCCCACCAGGTCGAACTCGCTCCGGGCCGGGAAAGGGCCAAGGTCGCGGTCGAGGAGCACGAGGGCGATTCCCGCCTTCCGCAGGCGCTCGGCGAGATGGCGGTTTGCCTCCTCCTTCTCTTCGGTGTGCTCGAGGGGGGCGAAGAAGACGCCGCTCACCCTGCGCTGGATGAACTGCTCGCAAAGCTCCTCCGCGGCTTCCACGCCGGTAGCCTCCGGGCGCGGCACCTGCCCGCCTCCGCCCCAGAGGAGAGCGTAGTCGTGGACCCGTGCCAGGCCGGCCAGCTCGCCGCAGATCACTTCGAAGATCTCCGTTGTTCCCAGTCCGGGTATCAGGAGGCCGAGGTGCCGCTGTGCCCGATCGCTTCCGGCGGAAGCCGGACTCCGCAGGAAGGTCCCGGAGCCCACGCGCCTCTCGATCAGGCCCTGGTCCACCAGGTCGCGCAAGGCCCGGGCGGCGGTCGGGCGGGAGACGCGGAAACGCTCCACCAGCTCCGCTTCGCTCGGAAGGCGCTCGGGAGGACGGTATTTCCCGGCTGCGATCTCCGCGAGGAGCTCCCGGGAGATCCGCCGATGTTTCGCTTCCGCAGCCATGCGACCTGCTACTTACAACCTGTCCGGTTGAAATCTCATCTATTTTTGCATCCGGGGCTCAAAATACAGGACAACTCCTTGATCCTGTCTATACTGATGGCCAATGCCATTCTGCGCGAGACAGGCCACGCGATGACGGCGGAAGAGGCCGGCCGCATCCTCCGTCTCCACGCGGAGGCCTATTCCCGCCTGTCGGACCAGGTCCGCCCGCTCCCCGGCGCCCGCGAGCTCCTCGCCTACCTGACCCGGGCCGGCGTGCCGTGGGCCATCGCCACCAGCGGGCGGATGGAAAGCGCC
>DASYRE010000028.1 GCA_036004685.1 Candidatus Polarisedimenticolia bacterium
AAGCTCATCGAAATCGCGGGCAATCTGCGTCACTCCACCTCGGTGCATTTCGATGAACCTCGCACGCGAGACGGGTCCGACATACGCCGGTCCATCGGGGCGCCCAGCAATAAGCCACGAAAGCGCCAGCTCATTGCCGAAGTCAAAGAAGATGGGCGCATGACTACCTGCCCAGTCCCGCAGCAACGCGCACTCATCCGAGCGCACTTGCACGATCGGTAGGTTTGCAGCAAACCGTGCGCCGTTGTTCACCGCCTCGATGAATTGTTTTCCATCTCTCTTTCGTCTTGTTCCATCCACCACCCAGACTAGCTTCGGGTAGAACGCATCGCGAGACCGACGCTCTTCGGGCTTGATGTATGAATGTTGGAACTCGATCACCCAACCACGCTCGGTCTTGACATCTGCGATGTGCTTCATACCGTTCTCGGCTGGATGAACAACCTCCTGCCACTTCGCAGGAAACTGTCCTTTCCAGACGCGGTGCCATTCGGTTTCGTTCTCCCACCAAGGGTCACAGACGCGACTTCCTTGGTGAGCCCAGTGCCAAATCCTGACTTCACCGCATTTTGCAACCATCGGGTGACCGCAACTTGGACACTCGCCCGAAAGATTGGGCTGAGCCTCTTGGCGCTGTCCATTGATGACTGCAAATCTCATGTCCGAGTCATATCCGACTCTTGGTCGGTTATCTCGCAGTTTCTCTGTGGCGCATAACGCTGCGGTTCAGGGGCGATGGGCGAGCGCGGACGGTCTGGGTCCGCTGCGAATCCGCCGCCCACCGTCGCCTGCAAGCGCGTGTTTGACCTACCGCCGCCCATGTCGAATCCTTTGCTCGTCTGACGGGGCATAACTGATGCGGTTCAGGTCGCCTGGCTTCTCGTTACCGTAAGGCGTCCGGCTCGTGTAAACCTCATAGTTCGAGGGAGGGAAATGTTTGGCTCCCCAGGTAGATCGGTACTTCGAACTCGATCTCGACTCGGGACTCTGTCTACGTGGGGGACCAGGTGATCGGAGGTTCGAACCTGGCTACCCTATGCAAGTACCTGGCGCGTAGTTACTTCGTCTCTTCGTTGCCTCCACGGCCGCTGGGATAGCTACCCGGCCGGGACGACCTTTACCGGGGCAGGACTCTCACCTGCTGGAACAACGCGCCTTTACTCACGGCGCACGTGGACCAACTTCACTCAGCAGTTTCATCGCTTTGTAGACGGAGCCTTCACTAGACTAGGCAGATTCATTCGAAACCCTACCATCCACTTCACTAGTTCATCCTGATTTGTTCTGTTAAACGGGCCTCTGATATTGTAATGAACAGATTCCTGCCAGGTGTCAAACCAATACTCATAGTCGTAAGCATTATCGAGACTTGCCCGGGTCGCCAATCGGGGAGAGATTCGAATAGTTCTGAGCTTCTCGAGCTCACCTTCCAGCGCCGCATAATCGATAACTGAGCGCTTAACATCGACCTTGAACTTGTTCGAGATGTCTTCGCCCTTCACGTTGGGATTCTCAGCCACCATTTTGGCGATAACCTGAGAAAGGGAGGCATTTTGTGGACCAGATAGGCTGTACTGTAGAAGCTCGCATTTTGCACCCGGGTATATAACCGCAACTAGTTGCGTATCAGAGTCTCCAAATCGAAGGACCATCTTCGTAAAATACGGGATAGGCGTCACTTCCAACGGAAAAAGGATATCAAGAACTCGGGCTTTCATATTTAGATGGCGTGCTCCGGGCTCCGCACTCACAGTTCCAGCGAAGAGAACACAAATGATCAACTCACACGCCAGAACAATACGTCTATTCATGGATACACTCCCTGCCTAGGGGCGTAATTGTATATATCTACTTTCGTTTGGGACAAGGAATCGTAGGTCATCTTGACTTGGCTATCCATCAGACCATCGCTGGGATCCAGGTCGTCCACGGCCCGGGTCACGCGGCCCAGCCCATCGTACTCCAACACTTGCTGCTTCGTGCCGTAGACCGAGGGGGCTCCGCTACGGTTGATGTCTTTTTGATCAAGGCGGTGGAGCTCGTCAAAATGCCGGGTTACTACGAGGTTGGCAGTTGCTTTCACTTCATTCCAGGTTGTGGGCAAGGAGTCGATGTTATAGACCGGTTCTGTGGCCGGTTTAGCGCTTTCGATTCAGAGGGCCGCTTGGTAGCTCCTTTCGTACTCCAGGGGAGAGGCGTAGTCAAGGCTAGGCGCGGCCAGGCCCATCCCCGGAGCTGCGCCGGGGCCTTCCGCTCCTTAACACCTGAGGGCTCGCCCAGGCCTCCGATCGTCTGGCCTAGGCTGGGATTGGTCGCCTTTTTCTCGGGCTCATCCGAAGTCTTGATGCCCTGCCGCTGCTTGAAGTAAACTGCGGTCCCTCATACTTATCTTCAGGAGTCGCCATGCCCCAGTGGACGGAGAAGCAGCTGGAAGAGTTCTCGGCGCTCATCAAGAAGGAGCGCGAAGCCCTCAACGAATTCGAGCACCTGATGCGCCTCGTGCGCGATCAGTCCGAATCGCTCGAGACCATTCAACCGCGGATCCAGGAATTGTTGAAGACCGTCAGCGAAACGACGACCCGGCTCCAGAGCTTCCTCGAAGCCGCCCCGGGGAAGTAGAGGTCCCGCAGGGAGTTTCCGGCGATCCCCATCCGCTTGCCAGCCGTCTTGCGGGGCCTAGATTATCTGGGTGAGGTATCCCAGGCTCCCGAGCGCTTTCCTTCTGTCGCTTCTCTTCCATCAGGCTCTGGCCGGTTCTTCTCCGGCGGGAGCCACCGAGTCCCCGGCCTGCGGCGCTCAAGACGGGCGCTGTCCCGAAGCCGGCCGCCGCTGCGCGGATCCGGGTTGCGGGCGCGGCGCCGATCTCTGCCTGACGCAACGAAGAGAGCGCCAGGGAGAAGAGGGAGAGTGGATCTTCCGGAGCTATTCCTTCGATCGCTTTCTCGGCCTCAATCAGGTCTCGACCCCGCGAAACGAGCAGCGCGCGCGGATCGACCCGGCGACGCTCGGGCAGATCGAGCTCCTCGAAGAGCACTCGGGAGCGATGCTGGAGGGGTACCTGGTCGGCGTGCGGCGGATCAAGCGCGCCAGGAAGACATGCTCCGACGTTGCTCGCGGGACGAAGCGTCTGGAGACGCTGGAGATTCTGATCGCCTCCGCCCCCGGCGCGCCCCGGAGTCTCGCTATTCGCGCCGAGGTGACGCCGGGAATCCGCCTGCGGCACCCGTCGTGGACGTACGAGCGGCTCAAGCATTGGACAGCGAAGGGGCGTTCCGACGCTCCCCGGATCCGGATCCGCGGTTATCTCCTGTACAACAACGTTCGGGGAGGCGAGGTCGGGGCGGGGAGACGTCCGACGGCTTGGGAGATCGCGCCCGTCACCGAGGTCTTCTTCTGTCCTTCCGATTGGAAGTGCGGGCCCTCCGACGCCGAGGGATGGCTCGAGCTGGAAACCCTCTGACCGTTCCCGGTTGGTCTAGTGCTAGCGGCTCTTGAGGAAGGCCCGGACGGCGGCGTCGGCCTCCTGGCGCGTCCAGAAAGCTTCGCGGAAGGCCGCCTCGTGCGATCCATCCGTCAAGGGGAGCTGGAAAATCCGGATGTAGATGGCGCCGACGCGCTCCGTCTCGCGAACCTCGAACGTGTTGCCGGCCATGGTGCTGACTTGGCGCCGGCGCGTCGGCAGGGCTTCCAGCTCGTACTCGGCCGCTTCGGGAGGGATCCCCTTCTTGCGCGAGCGAGCCGGCGGCGGGGCCTCCGGCTGCGGCGCGGCCGCGGCCCGGGCCGCGGTCGCATCGACGAATTCCAGCCCCATCCCCCCCCGCAGGCTCCTCTTGAAGGCGGGGGGAAGATCCCTCGCCCAGCGGACGACCCCCCGGACCGTGAGGGCGCCGTCGGGATATTCGATCTGCAAGACGAGGACGGTATTGGGCGGGTAGATGATGCTGGCCTGGAGGTAGATGCCGCTTTCGGAGACGTCCTGCGTGTAGCCGGCATGGGCCAGATCTCCCGGCCCGAAACGGACCTGCAACCTCTTCCGGAGGCGCGTGTGGCGGCGCCGATCTTTTCCATCTCCCCCGCCGGTCACGGGAGATTTCCGCCGCGCTTTCCACCGCCGGAATTTTTGCTCATCCCCTCTTGACCACGGCTGCTCGCGGGAGCATATTGGCGTCTCTTCACTTCAGATCACGATCAGGGGCCGGAACGATGAAGATCTTCTGTCTTTCCGAGAGCTTCTCGATTCGCGTCGGCCGAAGGGGCATCTGGATCTTCGCCCCGGCCATCTGCGCCGACCCCATCTATCTCGACGACCGGCGCTTGGCCGAGATGGGCCTCGGCCTCCTCGCCACCCGCGAGGGCGGCAAAGGCTCCCCGCCGCCCGGCGGAGTATCGGAGCCGAACCGTTTCATCCAGTAGTCCATCTCCTCCTGGGAGGAAACCCCCGGCTTCTCGCCGCTTCCCGGCTTTTCGCCCGGCGCCCGGCGCATTCGGCGAAGAAAGGACTCGGAGGAGATCCAGTGGACTCCCTCGGCCTGGGCGATTCTTCCGATGTCTTTTCGATCCGACGTCACGACCGTCACCGCGCTGCGGCGCTTTTCTTTGACGATCATGTCCAGGATCATCTGATCCGCCGTCTGCGGAAAGCGCGAGAATCGTACCTCGACGCCGGCCGGCGAGGTTCCTTTGCCGGTTCTCCCTTCGTTTGCCCGCCCGTCGAAGACGACGACGATCTCCACGTCACCTCGGCGGTAGGCCCCGACGGCCGCGATCAGTTGCTCGCGGGCCGCTTCGAGGCTTCTTTCCGCCTGGCTCTTGAGCACGCCGTCCTTGTGGAGGAGGTTGTAGCCGTCGATCAGGATCTTTTCCACCGGCGCGTTATAGCACGCGCTCCGGGGCCTCGCAACTCCTCCCGTGCCTTGACTTGGATCGCCTGGGCGGCATACCATGTCGCTCCTTCGCAAGCGTTCCCCAGGTGCAAGCGCTCTGCGTGGCGCCCGCGAATGGGCCGCTTCGAGTCCGATACCGGGCATGGGAGGGTTTGATGGCAGAGCCGAAGGCGGGGCGGAGCCGTGCGGGAGGCTCCCGGTCCGCCGAACCGAAGAACGTGACGACCGATCTCATCCCCGCGCATCCCCTCACCGCACGGCAGGCGCTGATTCAGGTCGCCCTCCTCGTGGGCATCCCGCTGCTGTTGCTGCTGCTGTTCCGATACCTCCTCCACCGCTTCTTCCCGGAGCTGGGTTACTGAGATCGGCCGCGTCTCGCTTTCCGGTCCACTTCCCGGCGCCGGAAGCGCATTGACAGCTCCTCTCCCCTTTGATTACCATGAACCCCCTGAAGGGGTTCCTGCGTCGAGCCTCGAACCCCGACCCCGCCTGTTTCAAAGTTTGCTGAACTCGGCCCGCCGCTTTGCGGCGGGAGCCCCGGAGGTTGTGGCATGGCCCAGCAGTCCGGAGATCCCCCTTCTTCGGTCGAGGTGCGCCCGGAGCGTCAAGACAAGCTCGTGGCTCATTTCAAGGACGGGGACGTGGCCCGCGGCTATTCGCTCGACTTCCACCCCGAAAAGGACGTCTTCTTCCTCATGACCTGGGACGGCGAGGTCACCTCGTCGCGCAAGATCCATGTCGACCAGCTCAAGGCCCTCTTCCACGTGAAGACGTGGGGCACTCCGGGAGGACACTCCGATCGCCGGCGGGAGTTTCTCACGGAGATCGAATTGGAGGGGGTGTCCCGGGAGAGCGCCTCGAAGACGATCGTGGAGTTCTACGACGGGGAGGAAATCTGGGGGTACAGTCACGGCTACCATTCGCCGGCCCCCGGCTTCTTCCTTTTTCCCGCCGATCCCGAAGACAACAACCGGAAGATATTCGTCGTGCGATCCTCCCTGGTGAACATCCAGTTCCTGGACAATTGAGGCTCCGATGAGGAAGCGAGGAATCGTTCGCGCGGCGCCGGCGCTGGTGACCCTGGCCCTCCTGTCGCTTCAGGCTTCCCCGGCGCTCGCCCGCCCCAGCGAGTTCAAGGTCCTTCTCCATTTTCTCAACCCGGATGGGCGGGAAGAGACGGTCAGCGCCGGCAACTTCCGTTTCGTCTATTACGATCGCCGTTTCATCCACCATCCGCGCGGCATCGGCCATAAAGGCGATCTGGAGATCCGGGACCTTCCGAGAGAGGTCCGCTCCCTCCAGGACGAGGACTTGAGGCGCCTGAAATTCGCCAAGCTCCGCGAGGTCCGATTCGAATATCGTCCGGAAAACGGCAAGGAGCACCTTCGGATGATCGCGACCTGGAAGTCCCGGCGGCGGAAGCCGGTCGACTGGCCGGGCGATTTTCTCCGGAACGCGAACACCGCGCGACTTCCCCATTTCCGGGCGAACGTGTCGGGGAAGGAGAAGGATATTCCGGTTCCGCCTTACGTGAGACCGGCCCCCCCCGCCGAGCCGATCCTCGTCCAGATCGACTTCGTCTCCGCCCAGCGGCGCCGCTGATTGGCGATCCGCCCACGCCATCGGCCCGGAGCCGGCCCGATGCCGCGGCAGCCCGAGCCGAGCCACCCGCACCGCCGGCTCCTTCTGCTGCTTTTCTTCCTCTCCGGCTTCGCGGCTCTGGTGCTGGAGATGGTCTGGGCGCGCCGCCTTTCCCTGCTGACCGGCAGCGGCTTGCGGGCCTCCGCCGCCATCGTCGCCCTGACGATCGCCGGGCTCGCCCTCGGGGCCCGGTGGGGCGGGAAGCGCGCCGACAGCTCGCCGAGCCCGCTTCTCGTCTATGGCCATCTGGAAGCGGGGGTCGCTCTCGTGGCGCTCGCGACTCCTTTCCTGTTCCGGCTTCTCCCGCGTCTGATCCTCCAGCGCTTCCCGGGCGAAGGGATGCGGCTCGACCTCGGCGCCGGCGCTCTTCTCGCCGCGGCGGCCGTCCTCCTTCCCGGAACTTTTCTCATGGGCGCGACGACGCCCTTCCTGGTCCGTCACGGTTCCGTTCATTGGGGCGCTTCCGGCCCGATCCCGCCTGACGGCCGGGCCGGGAGGCTGCTCGGCTCTCTTTACGGCTGGAACACTTTGGGAGGCTCGTGCGGCGCCCTGGCCTCGGTGTTCCTCATGCTGCCATTGCTGGGAGTCGGCAAGACCACTCTTGCCGCGGGCCTCATCGATGCGGGAGTGGCCGCGGCGGCCATCCACCTGGCGCGCCGCCTCTCCCCTTCGGCGGGAGTCGCGCGGCCCTCGGAGCCGGCCGCCCCTCCCGGCGCCGCTCCGCCGGCGGCTTGGCGGCCGCTGATTCTCCTGGCGCTGTTCGCCGCCGGCTCGCTGGGAGGAATCTGCCAGATTGCCTGGACGCGCCTTCTGGTGCTCCTCTTCGGATCTTCCGCCCACGCGCTCGGGCTCGCCCTCGCCGTGGACTTGGCGGGATTGGCCCTCGGCTCGGTCTGGGCGGCGCGCCGCCTTCGGCGCGGGGCGGCGCCCCGGACGCTCGCGGCGGCCCTGTCGACCGCCGCGGGACTGGCGACCGGAGTCTCGATCCTGCTCTGGGGGCGCGCCCCCGCCCTGCTGGTCCTCGGCTCCGAGAAGCTGGGCCACTCCCTTTGGGCGTCGTCGGCCTTGCAGGTTTTGGTCTCGGCAGGGCTGCTGCTGCCGATCGGCTTCGCCTTCGGGGCGCTTCTTCCCGCTCTCACCGCCCTGCTGGGCGGCGCCGCCCGGCGTGACGGACGCGACGCCGGGGACGGGGTCGCGGTCGATTCCTGGGGAACGGCTGCCGGAGCTCTCGGTGCGGCGTTTCTCCTTCTGCCAGCGGCCGGCGTCGAGTGGACGCTGCGCCTGTCCGGGGTCGTCGAGGTCCTTCTTCTCCTTCTCCTCTTCGCGTCGCGCCGGGGCGCCCCGCGGCGGCTCTGGCTCGGAGCGGCGGCGGCGATCCTGGCGCTGCTGCTCGCGGCGCCGCCCTGGAGCCCGGCGCTGATGACGTCGGGGCCTCTGCTGTACGCCGAGACCTACGGCCGATCGGGCGGAGGGATCGGCTCCATCGAGGAGTCGATGCGGCGGCGGGGAGCGCTGCGGTTCCTCGAAGAGGGTCCCGAGGGAACGGTCACGGTGCGCGAAGGAGCCGGAGGGATCCTGTCGCTTCAGATCAACGGCAAGACCGACGCGTCGACCGGCGGCGACCTGCCGACCCAGCTGCTGGCCGGAAGCCTGCCGGCAGTGCTTCACGCCCAGCCGCGCACTGCCCTCGTCATCGGGCTCGCCAGCGGCACCACCGCCGGCGTGCTTACCGGCGGGCCGGCCCGGCGCGTCGATTGCGTCGAAATCTCCCCGGCGGTGACGCGCGCCGCGGCCCTCTTCGCCTCCGTGAACGGCGGAGTGCTCGAAAATCCGCGCTTCCACCTGGTCCGAGGCGATGGCCGCGCCTACCTTCAACGCGTCGCGGCCCGCTACGATCTCATCGTCTCCCAGCCGACGAATCCCTGGATCGCCGGAGTCACGAATCTCTTCACCCGGGAGTTCTTCGCGCTGGCGCGGGAACGGCTCGCTCCCGGCGGTCTCCTGACCGTCTGGATCCAGGGCTACCGGATCGACCTCGCCGACTTCCGCAGCGCCGTCGCGACGTTTCTTCAGGTCTTCCCGGAAGCGCAGCTCTGGGAGGAATCGGCGGCGGGAGGCGACTACTTCCTCATCGGCCGTAGAGGGGGGGCCTGGCCCGGCTTCGAGGCGCTCGAGAAGGGGATCGGGAAGGAGCAGTCCGCCCTCTCCCGGGCCGGGATCCGGGACCCGGCCGATCTGCTCGCCCGCTTCGTCGCGGGACCGGCGGGACTGCGGCTCCTGGCCCGGGGCGCGCCGATCGTCACCGACGACAATCTGCGTCTCGAGTTCTCGGCACCGCGCGCCCTCTGGAGAAACCGGCTGCCGGAGCTGATCGCGCGGCTCGAGGAGGTTCGCGAATCGGCGGTGGCCGTCTTCCCGCCGCCCGCGGCTCCCGAGGGAGACCCCCTCAGGAGCCGGCTCGAGGAGGAGCAATCGCGGCGAGCGAGCCGCATTCGCTTGGCGCTGTCGCTGCGGCAGTCGGACTACGAGATCCTCGGAACCCCCGAAATCTCCGCCGCGGCCGCGTTGATCCGGAGCGGCCGGGCCGACGCCGCGCTGCCGCTGCTTGAGAAGGCGCGCCGGCAGGCTCCACGCGCGCCGTCGCTGGCTCTCCTCGAGGCGTGGATCCGGCTCTCCCGCGGCGAGGTCGCGGCGGCCGGCCGGGCCTTCCACGAGGCTTCCGATCTCGATCCCTCCTCCGGCGAGGCGCTGAACGGAGAAGGGCTCGTGGCGTGGCGCCTCGGCGATCTGGCGCGGGCCGCTTCACTCTTCCAGGCGTCCGCCGGCCTGGCCCCAGAGGATCCGGAAGCCTCCAACAACCACGCTTCGGTTCTGCTGTTGGAGGGGAAGGAGGCGCCGGCGCTGGCGATTCTCGATCGGGTCGTCGCCGATCATCCCCGCTACGTGCCGGCGATCATCAACCGCGGCGTAGCCCTGGCGCGTCTGGGGCGGCTGGGGGAAGCGGCATCGGACTATGGGCGCGCCCTGGCGCTCGAGCCGTCGAACGCCGACGCCGCCTACAATTTGGAAAGGCTTCGGGTCCGGGAAAAAGAGCGCTAAGGGAGTCAGCGTTTGGCAGGGGGTTTCGCGGGGGTCGCGGGCTTTCCGGGCGACGTGGCGGAGGGCTCCGGCTTCGGTTTCTCCGGCTTCGGCTTCTCCTCGGCCACTTTCAGCGCTTGCGCGCGGACCCGCCCCCATTGGTCGGCGGGGACGAGGAACAGCGGGGTCCAGGCCTTGTCCCGCAGGGCGATCTTCTCCTTCACGGCCGCCGTCCCCACTTCGATGACGGCCGCAGGGCTCTTCGCCTCGTCCTTCTGCCAGAATTCCAGGGTCGACTGTGGCCGGAGCAAACCGTACCGCCCCAGGTCGTCGCCGGGACGATCGTCGAACGAGTCGGCTTTCAGATCGGAGAGATCCCGCAGGAGGAGATCGACCGATTCATCCGACACCGTTCCGGGGGCCGGTGAAGCCCGCGTCCATTTCCGGTCGTCCTTCCGCTGGAGGTCGAGAGGCGCCGCGCCGACACCGCCGATCCTGAGCCGCGAGATCTCCCAGCGGGAAAGGGGCAGCACCTCCTTCTTCCTCAATGCCGCCGCGGAGAGCTTTAGCTTCGCGGCCACCGTATCGGGAACGCGAACCAGCGCGCCGGTCGAGGGGTGGAGCGTGTAGAGGCTTCCTCCTTCCGTTTTCCCGAAACGCAGCTCCTTCTCCCCCTTCCATTCCTCGCCCGACAGGACGACGCGGACCTCCGGCGGATCGAGGCCGCGCTGGGCAAGGGCGGAGGGAGTCGGATGCTCGTCGACGAATTCGCTCACGGAGAGCCTCTCGAGCGCGCCGGCGAGGTCGGCGACGCCGGGGTCGTCGGCCGGAGCCGCGACCGGCTCCGCGAGACGCCACTTTCCCCCAATCCGCGCCAGCGAGACGGTTTCCTTGCCTCTCTCGAGCCGCAAAGCGCTCAGGCGCGACGGATCGAACTTCAGAAACGACTTGTCCCGCAGAGACAGGAAGGTGGCGCTCTCGAGAGCCGGGGCGCCCGAAACGACCAGGATCTTCGCCGAGCCGTCCCGGCGGGCGTAATTCCCCCCTCCGGTCGGCGCCTCCGCGCCCAGCGATATCGCCGGCAGCTTCCGGCCGCCGGCGAGAGCCTCCACGCGGGTCCCGGCGTCCTTGAGCCCGTACGGCGCCTCGTCCGCTTGCTTTCCGAGATCGTGCAGGATGCGGAGATCTTCCAGAGCCCGGACGGTCCGGTCGACCGCGTCGGGATCGGGATCGGAGGGAAGGGGCTCCTGGATCCTCCATTTGCCCGCCACCTTCTCCAGCCGCACGCGCTCTCCGGGGCGAGTCAGCGTCACGCCGGTGACGTCGCCGGCCTTGACCTGCAGCAGATGCTCGCCGGCTTCTTTTTCCTTCTGCTTTTTCTCGCCGCCTTTGATTTCGACGAGATAGACGTAGGCGGCCAGCCCGGCGAGGATTCCCAGGGCGATGAGAGGGTTCCGAAGCTTCACAGCTTCCGTCTCCGGAACCAGATCGCCACGCCCACGATCAGGATGGCGGAGGGCGTCACGAGCAGCGAGACGATCCAGATCAGGCTGGCCTGGCGCTGCGTCAGGGTGACCAGGGAGGGGAGCCGGGACTTGGGAGGGACCGCGACGAGATCCTCCTGGCCGCTGAGCCAGTTCGCGACGTTCAGGAAGAGTTCCCCGTTGCTCGTGCCGCCGAAGTAGGCGTTGCTCGGGAAGTCGGAATCTCCGAACACGACGAGGCGGCTCTCCGCTTTCGCGGGCTTCGCGGCGCCGGCGGCGGCCGGCTGCGGCTCCGCCCCGGCGGAGCGCGTCGCCACGGCGGCCACGACGAGCGGTCCCGGCTTGTCGTTCGGATCCATCCGGAGCTTCCCCGTGGGAGCCTCCTTCTCGTAGCTCATCTCCCCCCAGGAGAGGGGCGTCGTCCGGGCGAGCGCCTCCAGGCTCACCCCCGCCGGCGGCGGGGTCGCCAGGGTGAGGGAGGTCGCGAGCGGATAGAACGTCTGATAGCCGAACCCTTTGGTGATCGGGTGGGACTCGTAGCCGTCCCCCGGCACCATCGGGATGTCGGCCTTGCCTCCGAAAAGGGCCGAGACACGGTCGATGATGAGATCGTGCGCGAAGGTGATCCCGTAACGGGCGAGGAGCGGCTCGAGGCCCGAGTCCTGCCCGGGATCGAGCAGGATGGCCGCCTTGCCTCCCTGATCCAGATAGGCCTGCAGCTTCTCCGATTCCGCCGGGAGCCACGGCTTCCGAGGACCCGCCACCACGACCGCGGCGCAGCGATCCGGGACCCCCATCGCCGGGGAGAACGACTCCACCTTCGTCTGCTGCTTCTCCACGGCCGCCTGGAACGAGGAGAACCCTTGCGGCCCGGTGTCCTTGATATCCTTCTCCCCGTGCCCGATCGCGAAGCAGAGCGTCTTGACGGAGTCGCGGGTCACCTTCAGGATGCCGTTCGTGAGGGCTTCCTCGTCGCCGGTGACCACGGTGCTGCTCTGGCTCCCCGATTTCAAGACGACCGACTGCTCCTGGGTGATGCCATCGGCCTTCGCCTCGGAGGGATTCTTGAGGGGGTCGATGAACCGGACGCGGAACTTCTTGGGCGCCTGATAGTGATATTCGTCGAGGAGGTCCTTCATCTTCCGCTCGGCCGCCGTGCCGCCGTAGTAATAGGCCCGCGCCTCAACTTCCCGCGGCAACCCAAGCAGGATCTTCCCCGTCTGCTCCGACAGGGTGAACTCCCCTTGCGCGCTGAGGTCCTTCCGCAGGTGATGACGGGAGGAAAGGAAATTCAACGCGACGAGGACCAGCGCGACGATGATGACGTAAGCGACGTCGGCCGTCCCCTCGCGCGCCGCACGCCCTTTGAGCAGGCTCAGGATTCCCTGGGCGTTAAGCGCCACGCCCGCCAGGACCAGGAGAGCTCCGAGGCCCAGGAGGATCGCGGCGGCGACTCCCCGGTCGGGAAAGACGAGCTTCACCGCCCCTCCGGCGAGGAGCACCAGGAGGCCCGACGGAGCCGCGAGCTTCCTCAGGACCTCCAACGCCTCACCTCCACCGATGGGAGTCCACGACCCGCTGGGCCAGGAACAGCGAGAAGAAGATCATCGACAGGTAATAGACGACGTGGTGGGTGTCCAGGATTCCCTTCGAGAAATCGGGGAAGTGCTCGATCACCGAAAGATTCTTGAAGAATCCCGCCGCCCGCTCCCCGATCCCCCCGACGTTCTTCTCCATCGCCGACATGAACCACAGGACCAGCAGCGCCCCAACGCTCAGCACGTAGGCCAGGACCTGATTGTCGGTGAAGGACGACAGGCACAGCCCCACCGCCAGGAAGGAGGCCCCGAGCAAGAACACCCCGAGATAGAGCCCGCCCACGATCCGCAGGTCGGGCTGGGACACGAACGTCAGGACGAAGACCAGCCCGAGGCTCAGCGCCAGCATCGCGGCGAACACGACCAAGACGCCGAGGTACTTCCCGACGACGATCTGGCTCGAGGTGACGGGCGAAGTCAGGATCAGCTCGCTGGTACCCTGCCGCCGCTCTTCGGGCAGCAAGCGCATCGTCAGCGCCGGAAGGAGAATCAGGAAGAAGACCGGGACGAACCCGCCGAACAGGGGGCGCACCACCTGCTCGTTGACGTTGAGCTGCTGGAGCGCGTAGGGGTTGCTGCCGTAGATGAGGCATTCGTTGGCGAAGGAGATCAGGTTCAGGCTGAAGGAAAGCCCGATGACGAAAGTGAAGACCGCCAAGATGAGGTAAGCCAGCGGCGAGACGAAATAGCTCGCCAGCTCCCGGCGGGCGATCCAGAAGACGCTTCTCACGCCACTCCCCTTTCCTCGCCCGTGAGCTGAAGGAAGACCTCCTCCAGGCTGGAGCGCACGGGGCTGACCTCGACCAGGGGCCAGCGCTCGGCGAGCGCCCGCTCGAAGATCCGGCGGCCGATCTCCGATCCGGTCCGGGCCTCCACGAGAAACCGGTTGGCCGCCCCGTCCTCCTGAATCACCGACTGAACCCCGTCCAGCAACTCCAGCCGCGAGCGCAAGGCGCCGCCCGACGCGTCCGCGAATTGGACCGAGACTCTCTCCGATTGCTGCAGTCTCTCCGCCAGGCGGGCCTGGCTGTCGAGCGCCACGATCCGCCCTTCGTTGATGATCGCGACCCGATCGCAGAGCTTCTCGACTTCGGGGATGATGTGGGTCGAGAGGATCACGGTCTTCTCGCCGTGAAACGATCGGATGAGATTCCTGATCTTGAGGATCTGCCGGGGGTCCAGACCGACGGTGGGCTCGTCCAGGATCATGACCTCGGGAGAGTGGACGATCGCCTGAGCGATCCCCACCCGCTGCTGGTATCCCTTGGAGAGGTTCCCGATGAGGCGGTTCGCGACCTCGGTCAGGCCGCAGCGCTCCAGGACGGACGCGATCCCCGCCGCGACGCGGTTTCCGGGAACTCCTTTGATCCGGGCGACGAAGGCCAGATAGGAGCGCACCGTCATCTCCTTGTACAGAGGAGGGTGCTCGGGTAGGTAGCCGATCCGCCGTTTGACTTCGCGCGGGGAGGCCACCACGTCGAGCCCGGCCACGCGCGCGGTGCCCGACGTCGGCGGCATGAAGCCGGTCAGGATGCGCATCGTGGTCGTCTTGCCGGCGCCGTTGGGGCCCAGGAAGCCGAGGATCTCCCCCTTCTCAACGCGGAAGGAGATCCCGTCGATGGCCGTGCGCTTCCAGTAAGCTTTCCGGAGATCTTCGACTTCGATCATCGGGGCCGGGGGCTCGCTGTTGTGATAAATGCTTTGCTTTTAGTCACATCGGTAAAAACGGGCGATACTATAGATCAAGGTTTTCGGATTTTCAACACCTTGCCCCCCGGGCGCGCGCCGTGCTATATGCAGGCCGCAACTTGAACTTTTCCGGCGGGATCTCCGTTATCGCTCATGAGTGAAGTTCGAAGGGGAGTGCCAAATCCTTGGCCCCGACGGACAGCGAGCTGGTGGCCCGATGCCTCCAGCAGGATGAATATGCCTGGCAGCTGCTGGTGGAACGGCACTCCCACCGGATCCTCAACATCGCCTTCCAGTTCACCGGCAGGCGCGAGGAAGCCGAAGATCTGGCTCAGGAGATCTTCCTTCGGGTCTTTCGATCCCTGCGCCGGTTCGACTTGAACACGGTCTTCCTTCCGTGGCTCGTGCGGGTCAGCCGGAACCTCTGCATCGACGAGTACCGGAGCCGGGCGCGGGAAAAGGCCTCCCTCACCGGCGACGAGCCCGATCCGGAGCGCACCGCCGATCCCGGGGCCGGGCCGCTGAGATCGCTGGAGTCCCGGGAAGTCGAGGGGCGCGTGCGGCGGGGACTCGACCAACTCTCCGAGGAGCTTCGCGTGGCGCTGATTCTCAGGGATCTTCAAGGCCTCTCCTACGCCGAGATCGCCCAGTCCCTGGAGGTCCCGGAGGGAACGGTCAAGTCGAGGATTCACCGCGCCAGGATAGAGCTGGCGGAGATACTATCGCGCGAGCCGGGCGGCGCGGATTCGGGAAAAATGAAGATGATGAAGATCCTGGACCCTGGCGAGAGAGGGACGAGCGGGGAGCCGGCATGAACCACGATCAATTCAGGGACCTGCTGAGCGATTACCTGGATCGCGCGCTGCCGCCGGCGCTCCTCCAGGAGTTCGACGCTCACCGCCGGGAGTGCCCCTCGTGCGCCCGAACCGCCTCTCTTCTGGAAGCGGCGCTGCTCGACCTACGGAGCTTTCCCCGGCTCGAGGTTCCCGCCGACTTCACGCTCCGGGTCCTCGAGAAGACGATGCGTCGATCCGCGGCCGCCGGGTCGTGGGAGTTCTTCCGATATCTCTTCGGCCTTCCGAAGCTCTCGCCCGCGGCCGCGGCGCTGCTGCTCGCGCTGCCCGTCCTCTTCTTGGCGGGAACGCGGGACGGCCGGCAGCTCAGCCGCGAGATCAACATGGCGGGACATCGCGCCTACAGCGACGCGATCCGCCTGGCGGCGCGGAAGAGCGATCTTCGGGAAAGCGCCGCCTCGGTCGGCAAGAGAATTCCGGGACAGCTCGAGGAGGGCGTCGACTGGTTCCGGCAACGCCTGGGAAGCGGCGAAACGGAAAAGCCCAAGCCGCGGCCCGGGGAACCGAATCAGCGAAGCTTCCGTTCCCTCGAGAGAAGCCCGAGCGCCTGAGGCGCTCGCGACACGTCGAAGGAGAAACCTGAATGAAGTGCTACTACCATCCCGAAACCGAGGCGGTCCAGGAGTGCCGGCTGTGCAACCATCCCCTCTGTCCCGCCTGCGTCGTCCTGGTGAAGGGAGCGCCGTATTGTCCCGACTGCCTGCAGGCGCGCGTCGAAGGGCCCGCGGTCCCCGACGCGCCCGTGGCCGCCGGCGGGGAGTATCGATCGCCGCGCGCCGCCGGATGGCTTTCGGTCATGCCGGGACTGGGGCTTCTCTACCTGGGGCAGTACATGAAGGCGCTGGTGATCGGCCTCGTTTTCATGGGCGCCATCCATTTCGCCGATCGAAGCGACGCGGGGGGATTCCTCGTCCCCCTCGTCTGGTTCGGACAGATCTTTTACGCGGTGCAGGAAGCGAAACGGCTCAACCGGAGGCGCGCCGGAAGCGCCGAGGCCGTCGAGTCCGACCTCGACGAGGCGAAGGACTCTCCGTTGTGGGGCGGGATCCTGATCGGGCTGGGGACGCTTTTCCTGCTGGATCAGTTCGACCTGATCCGGTTCACCGACATCTTCGAGAAGTTCTGGCCGGTCCTGATCATCGGGCTGGGGCTGCAGATTCTTCTGCGCGGACGCAGGAAGGGGATGGATCCCTCCCGGCCCTGATCGCGCGCGCCTCAGGAAGCCTGTTTCTTGTCTTCCCTCTCTTCCAGCAGAACGTAGCCCGCGCCGCCAGCGAAGATGCGATACGTCTTTCCTTCCGCCGGCATCCAGGGCGTCCGCCGCTCCGCGACTTCGGCGATCGGGAACCAGAAGGGGTGGCGGCGCGCCAGGTAGGAGAGGGCGAAGGTTCCCGAGACGCTCGCCCGCGAGTCGGCCGGACGGTCCTGCGATCCCGACGCGGCCGAGGTCCCCAGCGCCGACTCGATGCGGTGTCCCGGGTAAAAGCCGAGCCAGTGCGGACCGACGCGCCAGCGCAGCGATTCTCCCGCCAGCGACCAGCGCGCACCCGGAAGATCGGCCTCGAGGCTGCGGGCTCCTGGATAGTCCTCCTTCATCTCGAACTTGAGACGGATCCTCCCAGGCTGCGAGGCTTCGACGCGGACCTTGCCCATCTCGCGGGGCCCGCGCGCTCTCTGGAAGCCGCCCTGGAGCGCCGACGCCACGAGCAAGGCCGTGCCCAACAGCGCGATCGCTGAGCATCCGAGCGCGAAGAGGAAATAGTCGGAGGCCGAGCCCTTCAGGTACGGCTTACCGCGACGGAACTTCCGCGACAGCATCCGCAGGGAGCCCGACCCGAATCGGATGGCATAGTAGAAGGTCGGGACCGCAAGCGCGAGACCGATCACCGTGAGGCGGCCGAGCGGAGGGAGATTCACCGACCTTCCCGTTCGCGGCGGGCCAGCAGGCGGCTCACCGCCGCGATCCAGCGTCCCGCCACGGCGGCGTCCATAGCGGCGGCGCAGCCCGAGAGCTCCGCCGATGTCCCGGGATCGGCCGGGACCGGGGAGCCGGTTGCGGGGCCGGCGTCCGATCGAGCCAGATCCGGCTCGATCACCAGGTCGAGCGCGTGCAATCCGTGGAGATTTCCCGATCTCCGCAGGCGCGCCAGAATCTCGTCCCGATGCGCCGCGACTTCGTCCCGCCAGCGCGCGTCGGGAACCGCGACGAGCAGCCTGCCTCCCGAGATCCCGCGCGGCGCGGCGGTGCGCGCCACCGCCGGGCCGACGGCGCGCCACCACTCCCCCAGGAGAATCACCGAGCCGGGCGTTCCGGAAGAGCCGGAACCGGTCGGCGGAGCGAAACGGGGAATCTCCATGCCACCTCCTGGCGCGGCCAGTCTAGGAGGACCGCCCGCCGCTGTCAACGGATCCGAGCGCTCTTGACGCCGGCCCCCGGGCGCGCCATGATTCCCTCCGGCGCCCCGTGCCCGGAGCCTCGATGACGTCTGCGAACGATCCAGGTCACTGCCGGTTCCTCTCGAGCCTGGGAGGGATCTACCAGTGCGCCGATCTCGTCTACCGCGAGGGCTTCTGCCGTTTCCACTTCGAAGCCTTCCTCAAGGGAGAGGTCCAGGCCAACGGCCAGATCGACGAGCGGGTGTCGGATCAGCACCGGCGCCGCGACATCAACTACCACGGCCTCCCGCCGGAGGCGGTCTCCCCGGCGCCCGATCCCACTCAACGCTGATACTTCTGCACCGCCCGGGTGTGCTCCTCGAGATTCGAGGAGAAGGTATGCCGGCCGTTGTTCATCGAGACGAAAAACAGGTACTCCGTCCGATCGGGGAACAGGGCCGCCTGCAGCGCGCCTTTTCCCGGATTGGCGATCGGGCCGGGCGGCAGTCCCGGATAGGCGTAGGTGTTGTATCGCGAATCGAGCTCCAGGTCCCGGCGCGTGATGAAACCGTGGTAACGGCCCCGCATCGCCAGCGCGTAGATGATCGTCGGATCGCATTGAAGTTTCATTCCCTTTGCCATCCGGTTGTGGAACACCGAGGAGACCAGGCCTCGCTCCTCGGGACGCGCGGTTTCCTTCTCGATCAGAGAGGCGAGGGTCACCGCGTCGCGCATCGTGAGGCGCACGGCGCGGGCCTGCTCGTTCCACTCCGGCGTCCAGAGGCCCAGGTGATGATCGACCATCTGCTCGACGATTTGCCGGGAGGTCGCCCCGCGGGCGAGAAGGTAGGTGTCGGGGAACAGGTAGCCCTCCAGGTCCGTCGCGGCGGCATCCAGCGCCGCGATCTTGGAAACATCCTGGAACGCCTCGTGGAATTCCTCTTCCGATCCGAACCCTTCGCGGAGGAAAATCGAGAAGATGTCGGCGCTGCGCAGTCCCTCGGGAACGGTCACCTTGTGATAGAAGATCTCCCCCCGGATCAGCTTGTCGAGAACCTGTGGCGCGGTCAGGGGACGTTCGAACAGGTACTCCCCCGCCTTCAAGTCGCCGGTGTGCCCCGTGGCGAGCAGGTAGATTCTCCCGAACGGCCCGGAGCGGATCACCCCCCGCTGCTCCAGGATGCGCAGAACGTCCTGCGCGGGACGACGCGGGATCTCCAGGACGAGACGGCGCCCCGCGTAGCCGCGGTAAGGCACCGACGACCACAGATAATAGAAGACAAGGCCCATCATCACCGGAGTCCAGAGGAAGACTCCGAGGAAGATCAGGATCGTCTTCACGGTAGAGCGGGCGCGCGAGCGCTCCCGGCGCGTCCCCCGGCGCGGCGCCGCGGTCATCCCGGCTCTCCCGGCGCGCCGGCCGCGTCGAGAAAGCCCTGCAGGATGAGACTCGCGGCCATTCCGTCGATCACTTCCTTGCGGCGCGCGCGGCTCACATCCGCCTCGATGAGCCGGCGCTCCGCTTCCCGCGTGGTGAGGCGCTCATCCCAGGTGACGACCGGAACCTTCGTGGTTCCCCGCAGACGGCGCACCAGATCCATCGCCCGCTCGGCGCTCTTCCCCGGGGTCCCGTCCAGGCGCACGGGAAGCCCGACCACGACCCGGGCGACCTCGTGCTCCTCGAGCAGCGCCCGGATCCGGGCCAGGTCCTTCTTCCAGCTGGCGCGCTCGATGGGCGGAAGCGGAGAGGCGGTCCAACCCAGCGGATCGCTCAAGGCCACCCCGATGCGGCGCTCGCCCACGTCCAGCCCCAGGCACCGACTCATTCCTTCCTCCCGAACGTTTCCGGCGCTTCGCCGGGCCGCCGCATTATGGCCGATCCGGGTCCCGCCTTGACAGCTCCCTACGCGGCGGTAGAATCCCCGCCATGACCGGCGCGCCGCCGACCTTCCGCCAGAAGACCCTACTTCTCCTGCAAGAGCTGCAAGAGCTTCTCCAGGAGCGCGGAGCCCTGCCCGCCGAGGAAGTCTGTCGCGTGCTGCTCCGGGTCCCGCGGATCCAGCCGGCGATCGCGGCGCGGATCGTCGGGGAGATCGTCTCGGGGGACCGGCGGTTCCGGTTCGTTCCCGATGGCTCCATCGTCCTGGCGACGAGCCCGACGCTGCCTTCCGGACCTCTGCGGGCGGCGAGCTTCACCGTCGTGGACCTGGAGACGACCGGCGGCTCCCACGCGAGCGATCGAATCCTCGAGGTGGGCGCCGTGCGCGTCGAAAACGGCCGAATCGGAGAGTCCTTCGCCTCGCTGATCAATCCGGGCGTGCCGATTCCGCCCTTCGTCGCCTCCATGACCGGGATCGACGACGGCATGGTCGCCGCCGCCCCGTCGTTCGCCGCGGTGGCCGAGAGCCTCTCGGCCTTCATCGGCGAAACGGTGTTCGTCGCCCACAACCTCCCCTTCGATCTCGGGTTCCTCAATCGCGAGCTCGAGAGAAGCTCCGGGTTCATCCTGTCCAATCCCTCCCTGTGCACCGTCCGGCTGGGCCGCCGCCTCCTTCCGAACCTCCCGGATCGGCGGCTCGACACCCTCGCCGACTATTATGGATTCACGTTCGCGGGGAGGCATCGCGCCCTGGGCGACGCCGCGGTGACCGCCCGCCTCCTCCTGAAGTTCATCGGATTGCTCGAAGAGCGGGGCGTGGAGGATCTCGTCGGGGTGGAGGCGTTCCTGGCGGGCGGGGCGGGGGAAACGGAAGAGCGGATCAGCGACGGGAGCCCCCGGCCGCGGCCCCGGCGCCCGGATCCGTCTTCCAATGGCGGATCTTGATCATGTACGCGGTCGGATCGAAGTCGGGGCTGTTCTCCGGGGTGTGGCAGGGGCGGCAGGTATCGAGATTCGCCGCGCCGTATCCCTTCCCGACCGTCTCCGGGTGGCCCTTGCCCGGGCCGTGGCACGACTCGCATTGCACGTTCATCAAGTCGGGAGTCGATTTGGCGTTGACGTAGCCCGTGGGCTTCCGAAAGCCGGTGGTGTGGCAGCCGACGCATTCCGGATTGTAGTCCTGGTGCTTTTCCTCCAGGATGCGGAATGCATGAGCGTGCTTCGTTTCCTCCCAGATCCGGTATTCCTCGGCGTGGCAGTCCTTGCACGCGCCGGATTGAACGTATGCGGCGCCCTCGTACATCGCGATCATCTTCTTGACGTCGACCAGGGGCGCTTCCTTCCGGTTGATCTCGTTGATCGCCAGCCGGTTCGCCGTCACGAGATCCATGATCGCCGAATCGTCCGGCACGTTCTTTCCAAGGTTCACCAGGATCGGATTCAGCCGGGGCGGCTTTCCCGGGTCCAGGAAAACGCGGATCTCCCCGAGCTTCTTGCCCTGATTGCCGGCGTAGACGATGCGCGAAGGCGGAGTGTTCGGCCCGGCGGGAATCTCCTCGGTCGTCTGGACGGCGCCGAATCCGCCCAGGAGGGCATCGATTCCCGGAACCTCCTTGGAAAGCGCCTTGGCCTCTTCGAGCTCCAGCGTCACCAGCGCGACGACCAGATCCGATTTCTTTTTCAGGGCGGGAACCGCCCGGCGCGCCGCCTCGACCGGATCGGAGGTGACGATGCGCCGGCCCTCGGGGGTCTTCTGGGAGAAGCCGGCGTTCTGCCGCGCCAGGCCGAGAATCCCGAGGCGAATCTTGCCTTTCTTGGCTCCTGGGGCGCCCGCCCCGGAGCGCGGGACGCTGAGAATCAAGGTGGGCTGCAGGAACGGCTCGCCGCTGTCCTGATACACCATATTGGCGCTCACGAACGGGAAGCTCGCCTTTTTCATCTCCTGCTGCAGTCGATCGAGACCGAAGTTGACCTCCCGCTCCCCGAGGTTCACGGCGGCATAGCCGATCCGCGTCATCCCTTCGGTGAGCGTCTGGGTGTTCTTCAGCCCTGCGGCGCTGCTGTCGCCGAAGTAGTCGCCCGCGTCGAGCCAGACCACAGGAGTGTTGGGGAAGGTTTTCTTGAGCTCCTTGCCGTAACCCGCCCGCCGGGCGAGTCCTCCCGAGGGGTTGTGCGGTCAGCCACAGGGTTCGGTCCAGCCCATCACCTCGCCGGCGTAGAGGATCACGAGATCCGGTATGGGGCCTTGCTGGACCGAGGAGCCGACTGGAAGGGTGGCGGAGGGAGGAGCGGCGGGCTCGCCCGGGCCCGCGGCCGCCACGCCGAGCGCCGACGCCAGAAGGAGGCCAGCCCCGGCGAGGATCGCCAGGACACCTCGGGGCCAAAGATTTCTGCTTACCACCTCTCCCCCGAAATGGAAATCATTATAATGTCTGCATTCGGGGAGTTCAATGCTCCGCCGGAGCGTCGCGGAAGACGAGCGGCGCGCCGGGCCGCGGAGCGGCTCCCGGGAGGCGAAGGATGGCGGCGTCGAGCGGCAGGATTCTCCTCTGGACTCTCCTCGGAGGCGTGTTCGGAACCGCCCTGGGGGAGATCCTCGGCCGTCTCCTCCCGGTGAACTCGCTGACCCGGTTCCTGACCGCCAGCGTCGCCCTGGGCACGTCCCATCCCCTGACGCTCGATCTGAGAATCGCGGAATTGACCTTGGGCATGCTGCTGCGGGTGAGCCTTCTCGGATTGGTCGGAACCGCGGTCGTTTTCATCGCGCAATTGAAGCGCTCGTGAAGGACACGATGATTCCTCTGGATCGGCCTCTCATCCTCGCTTCCGCTTCCTCCCGGCGTTGCGAGCTGCTGCGCTCGGCGGGCCTGCAATTCACCCAGCGGCCCTCCCGGATCGCCGAGGAGATCCTGCCGGGCGAGACGCCGGAGAGCTTCGTGCTTCGGATGGCCCGGGAGAAGGCGGATCGCGTCCGGCCCGACGCGCCCGAGCGCAGCCTCGTGCTCGGCTGCGACACGGTGGTGGTCGCGGGAAGCAGGCTCCTCGGGAAGCCGCGCGATCGGGCCGATGGCCGGAGGATGCTGCGCTCCTTGATGGGCCGATCCCACCTGGTGCTCAGCGGCATCGCGATGCTCCTTCTTCCCGAGGCGCAGTGGGCCGTGGGGGTATCCGAGACCCGGGTCACGTTCCAGACGATCCCGTCTGCCGCGCTGGAGGCCTACCTCGACACCGGTGAGTACGCCGACAAAGCGGGAGCCTATGCCCTCCAGGGAGCCGCCGCCTTTTTCGTCGACAAGATCGAAGGCAGCGCCGCCAACGTCATCGGGCTGCCGCTCGATCTGCTGCCCCGCCTGTTTCGCGAGCTGGGGCTCTGGTTTCCGGAGGCCTGAGCCCGCCGCCTCCCCCCGCCCCCGCGTCGCTCCTCCTCTTCTTGATCCCGGCCCGGCGGGACCCTACATTGGCACGGAAGAGCCTCTCCGCCTTCAGGATGGCCCGATACCATGGAAACGAGTCTTCTCGATGATTACGAAAAAGAGATCCGGATCCGGATCGCCGGGAAGGAGTTCGTGGTTCCGGAGAACAACACCTTGCTGCGGATCCTGCAGCACCTCTCCTTCGAGATCTCGTACAGCCGTTTCTGCTGGAACGGCGATTGCCACAATTGCATCTTCGCCTACCGCGCGGGAGCCCTCGAGAAGAAGGCTCTCGCCTGCCGCGTCAAAGTGACGGAAGGAATGGAGATCTGCGGGCTGCCCGAGGGAATTTCCTTTAACTAGCGCTTACGCCTCGCCCTTCGAGGCGGCCGGAGTCCACCGGAGGATCGGCTTGCGCGCCGCGGCCGCCTCGTCGAGCCGGCCGATCGGTGTGCTGTGCGGCGCCGTCCGGAGAATCTCGGGATCCTCCTCCGCTTCCCGGGCGATCCGGATCATCGCCTCGATGAAGGCGTCGAGCTCCCGAATCCCTTCGCTCTCGGTCGGCTCGATCATCAGCGCCCCTTTCACAATCAGCGGGAAGTAGATCGTCGGCGGGTGAAAGCCGTAGTCCATGAGGCGCTTCGCCACGTCGAGGGTCCGCACGCCGTGCTTCTCGAGGTTTCGATCGGAGAAGATCACTTCGTGCAGGGTGGGAGAGGAATAGGGCAGGTGATAGGTGCCTTCGAGCTGCTTGCGGACGTAATTGGCGTTCAGGACGGCGGTCTCGGCGATCTCCCGCAGCCCCGCCGCGCCGTTGGCGAGGATGTAGGCGTAAGCCCGCAGCACCATTCCGAAGTTTCCGTGGAAGGCATGCACCCTGCCGATGGAGTCGGGAAAATCGGAGCGCCACCGGTATCCGGCCTCGGTCCGGACGACCCGGGGCACCGGCAGGAACCGCGCCAGCGGCTCTTTCACGCCGACGGGCCCGCTCCCCGGGCCGCCGCCGCCGTGCGGCGTGGAGAAGGTCTTGTGGAGATTCACGTGCATCACGTCGGCGCCCATGTCGCCCGGACGCGCCACGCCCACGAACGCGTTGAGGTTCGCTCCGTCGAGATAGACCATGCCGCCGCGCTCGTGCACCACCCGGCAGATCTCCCCGATCTCGGTCTCGAAGACTCCCAGAGTGTTCGGATTCGTCAGCATCAGGACCGCGACGTCCTCCGACATGCGCTCCCGGAGGTGCGGCAGATCGACGCAGCCGCGAGGATCGGAGCCGATCTCCTCCACCCGGTATCCGCAGAGATGCGCCGAGGCGGGGTTGGTCCCGTGGGCCGAGTCGGGAATCAGGACGACCTGCCGCGGGTTGCCGCGGCTTTCGTGGAAGGCGCGCACCATCCGGATCCCGGTCAGCTCCCCCTGGGCCCCGGCAGCGGGCTGCAGCGTGAAGGCGTCCATTCCGGCGATCTCGCACAGGAACCTCTCCAGCTCGGAGAGCACCCGGAGGCTGCCCTGCGCCGCCTCTTCCGGAACGAGCGGATGGGCCTCCGCGAAGCCCTCCAGCCGCGCCGCTTTCTCGTTCACCTTCGGGTTGTATTTCATCGTGCACGAGCCGAGGGGATAGAGCCCCTCGTCGTTCCCATAGTTGAGCCGCGAGATGCGGGTGAAGTGGCGCACCACCTCGCGCTCCGACAGCTCGGGAAATCCCTCGATCGTCTCGCGGGTGAATCGGGGATCGAGCGGAGCGGCGGCGGGCACTTGCGCGGCCGGAACCTCGCAGCCCCGCTTCCCGGGGGTGCTTTGCTCGAACAGCAGCCCCTCCGGCCGCTTCGGAGGGACCTTCGGCACGCTCATCGGGCCTCCCCCAGGGCCTCGGCGAGGCGGTCGATCTGGCTTTTGGAGTTCACCTCGGTGAACGCCAGGAGAAGATCGCGCTTTCGTTCCGGGAAGTAGTCGGCGAGCGGCAGCCCCGCCACGATCCCCTCGCGGAGCAGCGCCCGATGCAGCGGTTTCGCCTCGCGCGGCAGCTCGAGGACGAATTCGTTGAAGGTCGGACCGCCGTGCGGGATGCGGCAGCCCGGAATCCGGGAGAGCCTCGATTTGGCGTACTCCGCGCGGGCCCGGTTGAGGTCGGCCAGATCCCTCATCCCCTGCTTCCCGAGCGTCGCGAGGAAGATCGAGGCGGCGAGCATGCACAGCCCCTGGTTCGTGCAGATGTTCGAGGTGGCCCGCTCGCGTCGGATGTGTTGCTCGCGCGTCGCCAGCGTGAGCACGTAGCCCGTCCTCCCCGCGCCGTCCCGCGCCTGTCCGACGAGTCTTCCCGGAAGCTCCCGGAGGAAGTCGGAGCGGATCGCCATGAACCCCAGGTACGGCCCTCCGAAAGAGAGGGGGACGCCGAGCGACTGCGCCTCCCCGAGGACGGCGTCGGCGCCCTGGCTGCCGGGCCCCTTCAGCAATCCCAGGCTGACGGCCTCGTTCACGACCACGAGCAGCAGCGCGCCGGCGCGGTGGGCTGCCTCGGCGATCGGCTCCACCTCCTCCAGCCGGCCCAGGAAGTTGGGCTGCTGGATCACGACCGCCGCGGTCTCCGGATCGAGGCTCTGCGCCAGGCGGCCTGGATCGACGAGACCGTCCGCCCCGGAAGGAAGCGTCTCGATCCGGAGGTCGAGGCGCGAGGTGAGCGTCGCCGCGACCTTGAGATACTCCGGATGGACGGTCGAGGCGGCCACGATCCGGCGGCGCCGCCGGGCCCGGTGGGCGAGCAGGATGCCTTCTCCGAGCGCCGAGGCCCCGTCGTAAAGCGACGCGTTGGCGACGTCCAGGGAAGTGAGCTGGCAGATCAGCGTCTGGAATTCGAAGATCGCCTGCAGCGTCCCCTGGCTGAACTCGGGCTGATAAGGAGTGTACGAGGAATAGAACTCGGAACGGGAGATCAGGTGATCGACGACCGCCGGAATGAAGTGGCGGTAGGCTCCCGCCCCCAGGAACACCGCGGCCTCGCGGGGATCGAGGTTCTGCTCGGACAGGCCGCGAAGATGCTCGACGAGATCGGCCTCCGGCATCGGATCCGGAAGGCTCAGCGGGCGCTCGAGCCGGAACTCACGGGGAATCGAGTCGAACAGCTCTCCGGCGTGGCGCAGCCCGATGGCTT
The DNA here is from genome assembly GCA_036004685.1 of Candidatus Polarisedimenticolia bacterium. NCBI lineage: Bacteria > Pseudomonadati > Acidobacteriota > Candidatus Polarisedimenticolia > Candidatus Polarisedimenticolia bacterium. The sequence goes on from DASYRE010000028.1 coordinate 26,044, forward strand.
CGAGCAGACGCCGGCGCTCTCCGGGGCTGGACGGAATGTAGCGCACGTCCTACTCGCCCTCCTCCACATGGCTGCGATAGGCCTCCGACGACAGCAAGCCATCGACCTCCGGCCGGTCTCCCACGCGGACTTTCACGAGCCAGCCATCCCCGTAGGGATCGCCGTTGACTTTCTCGGGATGATCCCGGAGAGCCTCGTTGACCTCCACCACTTCTCCCGAGACGGGCGCGTAGATTTCGGAGACGGCCTTCACCGATTCGATCGTCCCGAGCTCCTCTCCCGCCGCCAGGGCCCGCCCCTTCTCCGGAAGATCCACGAAGACCACGTCCCCCAGCTCCGACTGGGCGTACTCGGTGATGCCGATGATGCCCACGCCCCCCTCCAGGCGCACCCATTCGTGCTCCCGGGTGTACTTGCGATCCGAGGGATAGCCCTGGCGCTTTTCGCTCATGCCCGCCTCTTGTAGAAAGGAGTCTTCACGATGATCCCGGGCACCGCCGCGTCCCGGATGACCACTTCGATCCGCTGGCCGATCCGGGCCGAGCCGGCCGGGGCGTAGCCGAGCCCGATGTTCTTCTTCAGAAAGGGGGCGTAGCTGCCGCTCGTCACGCTCCCCGATTCGCGCCCTTCGACGCGCAGGGGATAGCCGTGCCGGGCGATGCCGCGTCCCGTCATCTCGAAGCCGATCAGCCGTTTCGTCACGCCGCGCTCGTGCTGCTCGCGCAGGATGGCGGAACCGAGAAACTCCCCTTTCGCGAATTTCACCATGAACCCCAATCCCGCCTCGAGGGGCGTGACCGTTTCGTCGATGTCGTTTCCGTAAAGCGGCAGCCGGGCTTCCAGACGCAGCGTGTCGCGGGCCCCGAGGCCGCAGGGAGCGATGCCCTCCCCCTTGCCGGCTTCCAGAAGCACGTTCCACACCGTCTCGGCGCGCCCGGGCGGCAGATAGATCTCGAAGCCGTCCTCCCCGGTATATCCGGTCCGGGAAAGGATCGCCCGGGCCCCGGCGACCTCCGCTTCGACGAAGTGATACGAGCGGATCGCGCCGACCTCCGCGCCGGTCACGCGCGCCAGAATCGCGCCGGCGAGCGGCCCCTGCAGCGCCAGTTGGGCGTAGGCATCGCTTACGTCCGCCACGTCCGCCCGAAGCCGGGCGGCGCTCGCCCGCACGTAGGAGAAGTCCTTGGCCGTGTTGGACGAGTTGACGCAGAGGAGGAACCGCTCGGGCTCCAGCCGGTAGATCAGGACGTCGTCCACGAACGTCGCCTGCGGCGTGAGCAGGGCGCTGTACTGGGCCTGGCCCGGGGCCAGCGACGCGACGTCGTTGGGAGTGAGATGCTGCAGGAGGGCGAGCGCCTCCGTGCCGGTGATCTCGATCTCTCCCATGTGACTGACGTCGAAGAGCCCCGCCCGCGCGCGGACGGCCAGATGCTCCTCGATCACCGATTGGAACTGGACCGGCATCTCCCAGCCCGCGAAATCGACGAGGCGGGCTCCCAAGCGGCGGATCGCGTCGTTGAGAGGAGTCTTCCGCAGACCGGTCACCTCGGACCGCAACGATTTCTCCGATGAATCTCTTCCAGGGAGGCCGCATACTAGCGCACGCCCGAGGGGGGTGTCAAATGCGCCCGCCGCGGCGAGAATCGGCGTTTAAGCCCAACAAATCAGGGATATTCTCGGCTTCCCCCCGGCCCCCGATCGCGCATCGCGTCACCCAAGTGTCACCCCTTCGTCACCGGTTCTCTTCAAGTTCTCCTCAAACTGGGAGGCGCGTTCGATCCGCCGCCGACGGCGGGCGTCGCACTATAATCGGAGAATCGATCTCGAGGAGACTCCTCATGTCCCAGAGCGTGCTGGTGGTCGACGACGAGCGAGACATCGTCGAGCTCGTCCGCTACCATCTCGTGCAGGCCGGGTTCCGGGTTCATGCCGCGGCGGACGGCAAGCAGGCGCTCGATCTGGCGCGCCGGGAGCGCCCCGATCTCATCGTGCTCGATCTCATGCTTCCCGCCTTTCCCGGCACGGAGGTGGCGCGCCTTCTCCGGCAGGACGAGAAGACCCGCAGGATTCCGATCCTCATGCTCACGGCGCGGGGCGAGGAGGTGGACCGGGTGGTGGGCTTCGAGCTGGGAGCGGACGACTACGTCGTCAAGCCCTTCTCGCCGCGCGAGCTGGTCCTGCGCGTCCAGGCTATCTTGAGGCGGGAAGGGCACGATCCGGAAGAGATCGAAAGGCCCCTCGTCTTCGATCCGCTGGTCATCGATCTCGCGTCGCATTCGGTCCGGCTGAGAGGCAGCGAGGTCGATCTCACTTCCACGGAGTTCAAGCTCCTCCACCGGCTGGCCCGCCGCCCCGGCCGCGCCTTCAGCCGCGAGCAGCTGCTCAGCGAAGTGTGGGGCTACGGGGGCGACGTGGAGACCCGCACCGTCGACACTCATGTCAAGCGTCTCCGGGCGAAGCTCGGCGCGGCGGGAGAGTGGATCCAGACGGTGCGCGGGGTCGGCTACCGCTTCCGGCCCGACGGCTCCGATTCATCCGACTGAAAAGGAACGCCTCTGAGGCTTCGCGACCGTCTGACTCTTTCCTTCGCCCTGGTGGCCGGGCTTTCGACGCTGCTCACCGGCCTGTTCTTCTATCGCATCGTCGGATCCTACCTCTCCGATCGCGCCTCCGCCGAGCTGGGGCTCGAGTCCCGCCTCGTGCAGAGGATGCTGCTCACGGAGAAGGACCTAGCCGCGACGGCGGATGAAAGGGCGGATGAATACGGGCGGGATCTCGGCGTCCGGGTCACGATCGTCGCCGCCGACGGCAAGGTCCTGGGGGATACGGATCTGGACGGGGAGGAGCTGGCGCGCGTCGAGAACCACGGGCACCGGCCGGAAATCGCCGGCGCGCTGCGGGAAGGCGCGGGCACGTCGCAGCGCTACAGCAGCACGCTCGGCCAGACGCTCCTGTACGTCGCTCGCCGCATCGATCCCGACGATGCAAGCCGCGGAGTGGTCCGGCTCGCCCTCCCCCTCACCGCCGTCCGCAGCGCGCGGAGCCACCTTCTTCTCCTCCTGATCCTTCCTCTTCTCCTCTCCGTCCTGTGCGCCGTGGTCCTCGGATGGATGCTGGCCCGCCGCACCGCCCGAAGGCTGGAGGACATGGCGCGCGCCGCCTCGGAGATCGCGGCGGGAAGGAGCGCGGCCCGCGTCCGGCCGGGGGGAAGCGACGAGATGGATCACCTCGCCCGCTCGCTGAACCGGATGGCCGAGGAGCTGGAAAAGAGACTGCTGCTGCTCTCCCGCGAGCGCCACCAGCTCCAGTCGGTCGTCGACGGGATGGTGGAGGGGGTCCTCCTCACCGACGCCGAGGGAACGATCCTGCTGGCGAACGGCGCCTTCGAGAGGATCTTCGACGCCAGCGCGCCCCTCGCGGGAAGGCGTCCGCTGGAGGTGGCGCGGGTGCCGGCCCTGCAGGAGATCCTCGAGCAGGCCCGCCACGCCACGGCCCCTTTCCACCGCGAGATCGCCCTCGGAGGCTCGGCCGACAAGACGCTGCAGGCCAGCCTGGCTCCGGTGCGCGAGGAGGGGCGGATCGTGGGGACGGTGGCCGTGTTCCACGACATCACCGAGCTCAAGCGCCTGGAGAGGGTCCGGCGGGAGTTCGTGGCGAACGTGTCGCACGAGCTGCGGACGCCTCTCACAGCGATCCGGGGATACGCGGAGACGCTGCGGGACGGCGGGTTGAAGGATCCGGAGAAGGCGGCCGAGTTCGTCCGGGTCATCCACCGCCATGCCGAGAGGCTCCAGGCGCTCATCGCCGATCTCCTCGATCTCTCGCGGGTGGAGCAGGGGAAGGCGAAGCTGAGCCTCGGTCCGGTGCCGCTTCGCGACGTCGCGGCGCAGGCGGAGGCGGTGATCCTGCCGCTGGCCCGACGCAAGAATCAGCGAGTGCTCCTCGACCTCCCTGACACTCTCCCCTCTCCGTGGGCCGATCGCGATCGGCTGGCCCAGGTTCTGATCAACCTGATGGACAACGCGGTGAAATTCACGCCGGACGGCGGCGAGATCGTCCTTTCCGGCTCGGCCCGCGAAGGGTACGTCGACCTCCGGGTGACCGACACCGGGATCGGCATCCCGCCCGCCGAGATCGAGCGCGTCTTCGAGCGCTTCTATCGGGTCGAACGGTCGCGCGACCGCCGGGAGGGGGGCACCGGTCTGGGCTTGGCGATCGCCAAGCACCTCACCCTGGCAATGGGGGGGACCCTCGAAGTCGAGAGCACTCCCGGCGAGGGGACCTCCTTCCGGCTCACCCTGCCGGCAGCCTGATCGCGCTGGCCAGCCACCCCACGACAACGCCGCGACCTCGTGACGGGTTCGTCACGCGCCCGCGGCCGGTCGCCCGCGGCCGTCGTCGCCGCTTTCGAGCGCATGCCTTCGCGCAGTACGCACCAGAAACTCGTCACCGAGTTGCCACTCTCACGCCGTAATGCCGTCACCTCACCGTGACATTGTGACGGCCGATTGGGCCGACCGGCGAGGCCGATCGGCCCGCCAAAGGGGAGTGCCGGCAGAAAGGAGGGGCATCGAGACTCGGAAAATGCCGGCCCGGATCCCGGCTTGTCACGTCCCGCTCACACCGTTGTCACGCTTCCGTCACAGAACGGTTCTATCGTCCGGCCTGAAGTCAGGCCCAACGCATGGAGGAATCCGAGCGATGTCCCCGTCGAAGGCCCTCGTCCTGGCCCTGGCCGCTCTCGCGAGCCTCGCACCGGCTTTCAACCAATCGGTTTCCGCGCAGGTCACCCCCGCGGCGGGATACACGGGCGCGGACGACACGCCGACCGTGAAGGTCGGAGGGACCATCTTCACCGACTACACCTATACCGACGAGCCGACCACGCTGGACGTCGATGGGAATGAAATCCATCCCACCGCGTTCGACGTGAAGCGGGCGTACCTCAACGTCACCGGCACGCTGCATCATCTCATCGGCTTTCGCATCACGCCCGACATCGTGCGGGAGACCGGATCGGGCGGCAACGTCGACGGCAGCCTGACCTTCCGGCTCAAGTACGCCTACGGACAGTTCAACTTCGACGACGCCTGGTCGAAAGGATCCTGGGTCCGGCTCGGCCTCCAGCAGACCCCCTACGTCGACTACGCCGAATCGGTCTATCGCTATCGGTTCCAGGGGCCCACGTTCGCCGACGCCGAGAAGTACATCACCTCATCGGATTTCGCCCTGTCGGCCCACTACAACTTCCCCGGCAACTTCGGCGACCTGCACGCCGGCTACTACAACGGCGACGGCTACACCAAGGCCGATCCCAACGATCAGAAGGCGATTCAGATCCGGGCGACGCTGCGGCCCGTCCCGAACGGGGGGATCATCAAAGGGCTGCGGCTCACCGCCTTCTACGACGCCGACCATTACGCCAGCGACGACGCTCGGACCCGACTGATCCTCAACGCCACCTTCGAGCACAAGTACGTGAACGCCAGCGTCGAGCATCTCGACGCCAAGGACCAGCTCACCGCCGCCGCGCCGGAAATCGAAGGAAAAGGGTGGTCGGTGTGGGTCGTGCCGAAGTTCACCAGAACCCCTCAATCCCGCGATGGCTCCCCGCCCCCCGCGGCGGTGGGACAATGGGAGATGCTCCTTCGGTGGGATCGGTTGAAGCCCGACACGGACGTGGAGGCCGAGAAGGAGCGGAAGATCGCGGGGGTGGCCTACTGGTTCGCGATTCAGAGGCCGGTCGCCGCGTCCCTGCTGCTGGACTATGAAGAAGTCACCTACGATCCCTTGCTGGCGAAGCCCGATGAGAAGCGTTACGCCCTGCACGCTCTTTTCAACTTCTAGCGCCGCGGCGCTCTTTCAGACGAGGTCGATGACGATGAAGATGCTCTCGAGGGTCTTCCTGGTCCTGCTCCTGGTTCTCGGCTGCACCTCGCCTCCTCCGCCGATCGCCGCGCCCATGCAGATCAACGGCGCCGGCGCGACGTTCCCCTACCCGATCTACTCCAAGTGGTTCTCCGAATACAACAAGCTCCATCCCGACGTGCAGATCAACTACCAGTCGATCGGCTCGGGAGGAGGCATCCGGCAGCTCTCCAATCAGACCGTCTTCTTCGGGGCCACCGACGGCCCGATGACCCCCGAGCAGCAGCTCGGAGCCCCCGGGCCCATCCTGCACTTTCCGACGGTCCTGGGCGCGGTGGTTCCCGTCTACAACCTGCCCGGGGTCGACGCCGAGCTCAAGTTTTCCGGCCAGGTCCTCGCCGACATCTTCCTGGGGAAGATCACCAAGTGGAACGACCCCGCCCTGGCCAAGGACAATCCGTCGGTGAGTCTCCCGGCCCAGGAGATCACCGTCGTCCATCGCTCCGACGGCTCGGGCACTTCCTACATCTGGTGCGAATACCTCTCCAAGGTATCGCCCGAATACCGCAAGACGGTGGGCGTGGCCACGGCGGTGAACTGGCCCGTCGGACTGGGCGGCAAAGGGAACGAAGGGGTGGCCGGGCTCGTCAAGCAGACTCCCGCCTCCCTCGGATACGTCGAGCTGATCTACGCGCTGCAGAACAAGATCCCTTTCGGCTCGGTGCGCAACGCCGACGGGGAGTTCGTCCGGGCGTCGGTCGAAGCGGTCACGGCCGCGGCCGCCTCAGCCGCCACGAAGATGCCCGCCGATTTCCGCGTCTCGATCACCAACGCCCCGGGAAAAGGCGTCTATCCGGTCTCCTCGTTCACCTGGCTGCTGTATTATCAGAACCCCAAGGACAAGCAGCGCGGCCGGATCATGGTGGACTTCCTGAAGTGGGCGCTCAGCGACGGACAGCGCTTCGCCGGCGAGCTGGGGTACGCCCCGCTTCCCGAGGCGGTCGTGAAGCTCGAGATGGCCGCGCTGGGCAAGGTCAAGACGAAGTAGATCTCGAGAGGCTCCGATGCCTTGGGTTTCGCCGTCCTCGACGAGCTCGCGGGAAGGAAAGGCGTTCCGATGGGTGACCGGAGCGGCGGCGGCTCTCGTTCTCCTCGCCGTGGCCGGGATCGCCGTGACCCTGACGCGCGACTCGTGGCTTTCGATCCAGAAGTTTGGCTTGAGCTTCTGGAGGACTACGATCTGGGATCCGGTCGCCGGACAATTCGGCGCCCTTCCCTTCCTCTGGGGAACGCTCTACTCGTCGCTGCTGGCGCTGCTCCTGTCGACGCCGATCGCGCTGGGCATCGCGATCTTCCTGTCCGAGATCTCGCCGCACGCCCTGAAGCGGCCGCTGGTGTTCCTCACCGAGCTGCTGGCCGCCATCCCCTCCATCGTCTACGGCATGTGGGGGATCTTCGTCCTCGTCCCTGCGGTACGAATCCTGGAGGCGCACGTCCCGGGATGGCTGCGGGCGACGCCGTTCTTCAGCGGCCCTCCTTTGGGGATCGGGCTTCTGGCGGCGTCCCTGGTCCTGTCGGTGATGATCATTCCGTTCACGGCGAGCGTTGCGCGGGAGATCCTCAAGGCGGTGCCGTTCCATCAGAGGGAGGCGGCTTACGCGCTCGGCGCCACGCGCTGGGAGGCGATCCGAATGACCCTCTATTACGGGCGGACCGGAATCCTGGGAGCGATCATGCTGGGCCTGGGAAGAGCCCTGGGGGAGACGATGGCCGTGACGATGGTGATCGGGAACAATCCTCAGATCTCTCTTTCGCTGTTCGCTCCCCAGTACACGATGGCCGCCGTCCTGGCCAACGAATTCACCGAAGCGGCGGATGATCTCTATCTCCACGCACTCGTGGAGATCGGCCTCGTCCTGTTCATCGTCACGGTGGCCATCAATTCCCTGTCCCGGCTCTTGATCTGGCGCGTGGGCGGCGCCGGAAAGCGCTCGGCCAGCGCTTCGGCGGTTCTCGGATGAGGCTCGTGCGCCATCCGATCCGGCGAAAGGCGGTGTCGGCCGCGTTCGTGGTTTTCTGCGGCGCCTCCGTCCTCCTCGCCTTGATTCCGCTCGCCTTCATCCTGTTCTTCGTCCTGAAGCAAGGCCTTCCCTCCCTGAGCCTCGATTTCTTCACACGGACGCCCCAGCCCGTGGGAGAGGCGGGCGGGGGAATGGCCAACGCGATGGTCGGAACGGTGGTGCTGATCGGCATCGCCGCCCTCCTGGCCGTCCCCGTCGGGGTCCTCACGGGAATCTACCTCTCGGAATACCGTAAGAGCTCCCTGTCGACGGCGGCCCGCTTCGCCGCCGACGTCCTGAACGGAGTCCCGTCGATCGTCGTCGGGATCTTCGCCTATGGCCTGGCGGTCCTTCCCTTCCGGAGGTTCTCCGCGCTGGCGGGAGGGCTGGCGCTCGGGGTGATGATGATCCCGCTCATCGTCCGGACCACGGAGGAGCTGCTGAACCTGGTTCCCGAGACCCTGCGCGAGGGGGCCTTGGCCCTCGGGGCGACGCGGGCGCGGGCGGTTTTCCGTGTTATCCTCCCGGCGGCGCTTCCCGGCATCCTGACGGGAGTGCTGGTGGCGCTCGCGCGCATCGCGGGCGAGACGGCGCCGCTGCTGTTCACCTCGTTCAACAACCGGTACTGGTCGACCCGTCTCGACCAGCCGATGGCGTCGCTGACGGTGCAGATATTCACCTACGCCATCTCCCCATACGAGGACTGGCACCGGCAGGCCTGGGCCGGCGCGACGGTCTTGATCTTCGCCGTCCTCCTGTTCTCGATCCTGGCCCGCGTCGCCACCGCGCGTCTCGAGAGGATGCACCGCCCATGATGCGGACCTCCGCCCCCGAGCGGCCGATGCCTCCGATGGTCCGCCCGATGCCTCCGGAAGGACGCGAAGGGCAATCCCGCGGCGAGCCCTCCGGCGTCTCGCGGGTGTCGATCCAGAACCTGAGCTTCTATTACGGCGACCGGCGGGCCCTGGCTGGAATCTCCCTGGAGGTTCCCGACCGCAGCGTCACCGCCATCATCGGCCCTTCCGGTTGCGGCAAGTCGACGCTCATCAAGTCGATCAACCGGATCGCCGAGATCGGCACCACGATTCGGGTCGAAGGAGAGGTGCTCTTCGACGGCAAGGACGTCTACGCGCCGGGCACCGATCTCGTGGATCTGCGCCGGCGCGTCGGCATGCTGTTCCAGAAACCGAACCCCTTCCCCAAATCGATCTTCGAGAACGTCGCCTTCGGCCCCCGGATCCATCGAAGCGCGCGGCGCTCCGATCTGGAGGGGGTCGTCGAGAAGAGCCTGAGGCAGGCGGCGCTGTGGGAAGAGGTCCGCGACCGGCTCCACACGTCCGCCATCGCCCTTTCGGGAGGCCAGCAGCAGCGTCTCTGCCTGGCCCGGGTGCTGGCGGTGGATCCCGAGGTGATCCTCATGGACGAGCCCTGTTCCGCCCTCGACCCGATCTCCACCGCCCGCATCGAGGAGCTGATCGAGGAGCTGCGCAAGAGCTACACGGTCGTGATCGTCACGCATAACATGCAGCAGGCGGCCCGCGTCTCCGATCGGACCGCCTTCCTCTTGAGCGGCGAGCTGATCGAAATGGGCGACACCGCCAAGATCTTCACGAACCCCTCGGATCGCCGCACCGAGGATTACATCACCGGCCGATTCGGCTAGACGGAGGAGCGCTCCGCGTGGAACACACCAGCCGGCAGTACGAGCGGGAGCTGCAGGAGCTGAAGGACAAGATTCTTCTGCTCGGCGGCACGGTCGAGATGATGATCGCCTCCGCCATGAAGTCGCTGCTGAACCGTGATTCCGATCTGGCCCGCAGCGTCATCGCCTCGGATCCGCGCGTCGACAACGCGGAGCTCGAAATCGATCACCTTTCGGTGAGCCTTCTGGCGCTCCGGCAGCCCGCCGCCTCCGATCTCCGCTTCATCACGACCGCCCTGAAGATCGTCACCGACCTCGAGCGCATCGGCGATCTCACGGTGAACATCGCGGAGCGGGCGATCGAGCTGAACGAGGAGCCGCCGCTCAAGCCGTACATCGACGTCCCCCGGATGGCCTCGACCGCGGCGGGGATGGTCCACCAGGCGCTGGACGCCTTCGTGAACCGCAACCCGGCCGAGGCCCAGGAAGTGCTCAGCCAGGACGAGGGCGTGGATCGGCTCAACGTCCAGCTGTTCCGCGAGCTCTTGACCTACATGATCGAGGATCCCAAGAGCGTCACCCGCGCCCTGCGGATCACGTTCATCGCCAAGTATCTCGAGCGCGTCGCCGATCACGCCACGAACATCGCCCAGATGGTGATCTACCTCTGTGAAGGCCGCGACGTCCGGCATCCCTCCGCCGCGAAGCTCCCGCCGGGCGGCTCGACGCCCGCGGCGCCCTGAGGGCCGGCTCCCGCCTCCACGCCCCGCAAGGCATCCTCCCGCTCCGGTCCGCGCGGCGCCGCGTCGTCCCGAATTTGTCACCTCTGCGCCTCCCCGCCGCAACATCGCTCCCGTAGATTCCGGGCGCATTCATCGCGCTCCGATGCCGCTCTTCAGCTAGCCCATGACGACGCCTCAGAAGAGGGGGAATCACCAGCATGAAAGGGACACTGCGAAAGCTCCGGCGCCTCGGGCTCCTCGGCGGGATCGTCTTGGCAGCGTCGCTCCCGGCGGCGGCCGCCTCCATCCCGATCACCGGCAACATCACCACCAGCACGACCTGGACGGCCGACAACGAGTACCTGCTTGAGACCGTGATCTACGTGACCAACGGCGCAACGCTGACGATCGAGCCGGGAACGGTGGTGCGCGGCTGGCCCGACTCGATGACTCCCGGCACGAACGATCCCGGCACGCTGGTGATCACGCGCGGCTCGAAGATCAACGCTCTGGGCACCGGGTTGAAGCCGATCGTCTTCACCAACATCGACGACGACAACATCGGGTCGAATCCGGGATCGTTCCCCTACGACAGCCCCGAGGACGCGCTGAGCGTGACGGGGACGTGGGGCGGCTTGATCCTGCTCGGCCGCACCTACGTGGCCAACAACACCACGACCGGGCCGAACGCCTCGCGCGAGGTCCAGATCGAGGGGCTCA
>DASYRE010000029.1 GCA_036004685.1 Candidatus Polarisedimenticolia bacterium
AGCTTCGGCGGGGTCTTCGGCGGGATCTTCAGCTTCTGGCCGGGGTAGATCTTGTTCGGGTCCTTGAGGATGTCGGTGTTCGCGTCGAAGATCGTCTTCCACGCGTTTCCGTTCCCGTAGAAGTTCTTGGCGATCTTGGACAGACTGTCGCCCGCCTTGACTTCGTAGGTCTGGAAGACCTCGGCGCCGGGCGCGGTGGACGAAGCACCGCTCTTGACGTCCGAGAAGTCGGGCATGTCGTCGTCTTTCTTGCCGTCCTGTGGATTGGTCATGCGATTCCTCCTCTCTCAGCTTCCCAACTGAATCTCCGGCGGAACCCCGGCGTTCATCAGCGTGGCGCCTCCGTCGGCGTAGATCACCTGGCCGGTGACCCAGCCCGCTTCGTCCGAGCAGAAGAGGCTCGCGACGTTGCCGACGTCCGCGGGCGTGCCCAGGCGGCCCATCGGGGTCCACCCCCGCGCGTGCCAGTTCCGGATGAGGTCCTGCGCCTGCGTGGGCAGCGTGTTGAGCACGCTGTCCTCGGTCCAGCCCGGGCTGATCGCGTTCACGGTGATTCCGCGCTTCGCCAGCGTCACCGCGAAGTAGCGGACCAGGGACTCGAGCGCCGCTTTTGCCGACCCCATGCCGACCCAGGGTTGGAAGCCACCGGTCCGGCTGCCCTCGGCGTACGTGATCGCCAGGATCCGGCCGCCCTGGCCCATGAGGGGGATCGCTTCCCTGACGCCAACCAGGAAGGCCTTGGCCTGCGAGTCCAGCGCCGTGTCCCACTGCTCCAAGCTGATGTCGAGCGGAGGCTTGAAGAAGGCGGGCGCTTCGGGCCGGGCATTGCTGACGAAGATGTCGAGCTGGCCGAACTCGGCCTTGACCTGGCCGAACATCCGGCGGATCTGGTCCGGTTTCGTCACGTCGGCCTGCACCAGCAACCCCTCGGAGCCGCGTTTGCGGACGGCGGCGAGCGTCTCCTTGGCCGCGGCCTCGTTCTGATAGAAGTGCACCGCGACCTTGACCTGGCCTTCGGCCAGCTTCAACGCGATTCCCCGGCCAATGCCACGCGAGCTTCCCGTGATCAACGCGGACCTCGTCTTTCGAGACATATATACCTCCCTGCGCACCTCTTACGGAGGGATTGATAGGTAAGGTTGCCCGCATGCTACTCCGGCGCCCACAGGCGTCAACCTTTCTTTGCGCCTCCTGGCGCCGCCGCCAGAACTGATCACGGACACCACAATTCTCGCCCCGGCCCTGCTACACTTGATAGACGAATCCCGGGCCGCGACCCGAAATCCCTCCCCTGCAAGGGTGCGCAAATGGCTGAGCCGTTGCGCGTTCTGCTGGTCGAGGACTCCGCCGACGATGCCCTCCTGCTCGAGCGGGAGATCCGGCGGGGAGGCTTCGACCTTTCGCTGACCCGGGTCGAGAACGAAGCGCAGTTCCTTTCCGCGATTTCCGAGGCCTGGGACGTCGTGGTGTCCGACTATGTCCTGCCGCGCTTCACCGCTCTCGGCGTCCTCCGGCACCTCCGCCATCTGCAGCTCGACATCCCGACGATCGTCATCTCCGGCACGGTCACCGAGGCGGAGCTGGTGGAGGCCATGAAGGCCGGCGCCCACGATTACGTCCAGAAGGAGAATCTCTCCCGG
>DASYRE010000030.1 GCA_036004685.1 Candidatus Polarisedimenticolia bacterium
GATCTCTACCTGGAAATGACCGAGTCGGGGGTCATCACGCCGGGAGACTTCCAGAAATCCAAGGCGGCGTTGATCTACGGTCAGATGACCGAGCCCCCCGGCGCTCGGCTGAGGGTGGGACTGTCCGCTCTGACGGTGGCCGAGTACTTCCGGGACGTGGGTGGACAGGACGTCCTCCTCTTCATCGACAACATCTTTCGCTTCACCCAGGCGAACTCCGAAGTCTCGGCGCTCCTCGGGCGCATGCCGTCGGCCGTCGGCTACCAGCCGACCTTGTCGACCGATCTCGGAGAGCTCCAGGAGCGGATCACGACCACGCGCAAGGGATCGATCACCTCGGTGCAGGCGATTTACGTTCCGGCGGACGATTACACCGATCCAGCCCCGGCGACGACGTTCGCCCACCTCGACGCCTCCACGAACCTGTCCCGCAAGATCTCGGAGCTCGGAATCTACCCGGCGGTGGATCCTCTCGCTTCCACGTCCCGCATCTTGGATCCGCGGATTCTCGGGGAGGAGCATTACGACACCGCCCGCGCGGTCCAATCGGTCCTGCAGCGGTACAAGGAGCTCCAGGACATCATCGCGATTCTCGGAATCGACGAGCTGTCCGAGGACGACAAGATCGCGGTCGCCCGGGCGCGCAAGATCCAGCGCTTCCTCTCCCAGCCGTTCTTCGTGGCGGAGCAGTTCACCGGTATTCCCGGCCGGTACGTTCCGATCGCCGAGACGATCCGCGGCTTCCAGGAGATCGTCGCCGGGAAGCACGACGAGATCCCGGAGCAGGCCTTCTACCTCGTCGGCACGATCGACGAGGCGCTGGAGAAGGCCGAGAAGATGAAGACGGCCGTCTAGACACTGAAGGAGCCTGTGTGCTGCCGGAGAAGCTTCAGCTCGACGTCGTCACCCCGGAGCGCGGACTGGTCAGCGAAGCGGTCGACGAGGTGATCCTTCCGGGGACGGAGGGATACCTCGGCGTCCGGCCGGGGCACGCCCCCCTCCTCACGACGCTCAAGGTGGGATCGATCGAGTATCGCAAAGGCAGGGAAGTCCTCTATCTCGCCGTTTCCTGGGGCTTCGCCGAGGTTCTTCCCGATCGGGTCGCGATCCTGGCGGAGACCGCCGAAAAGGCGGAGGAAATCGACGTGGTTCGGGCCCGTCACGCCAAGGAGCGGGCGGAGGGGCGGTTGAAGAAGCCCGAGCAGGACACCGATTTCAGCCGCGCCCAGATCGCCCTTCAAAAGGCCCTCATCCGTCTGCAAGTCGCGTCGAAGGCGCAGGCCGCCGTCCGGGATTCCTGATTCGCCGCCTGATTGCCGGCCGAATCGGGAGGCCGATGGGAATGAAGCGCTTCTCGCTCCGGAACGTCCCGGCGGTCGCCCTCGCCTCGCTTCTCCTGGCGGGCTGCGGCGCCGGCCGAGAAGTGGTCCTCGGCGCCGTCCTATCGCTTTCGGGAGAAGGGGCGTATTACGGCCAGGCCATCCGCCAGGCGATGGATCTGGCGGTGGATCGCGTCAACGCCGAAGGGGGAATCGGCGGGAATCCGCTGCGCATTCTCTACCGCGACAGCGGAAGCTCTCCCGACGGGGCGGAGAAAGCCGCCCGGGATCTCTTCGACCGCCACGACGTTCCCTTGATCTTCGGCGCCGTCTTGAGCTCCGAGACCCTGCGCCTCGCCCCTCTTGCTGAAAGCCGGCACAAGATCCTCCTGAGTCCCGCCTCCTCCAGCCCGGAGATCAGCCGCGCCGGCAAGCACGTGTTTCGCGTCTATCCCTCCGACGTTCTGGAGGGGGCCTACATGGCGCAGCTGGCCTCCGAGGAGCTCGGATTGAAGCGCATGACGGTGCTCGCCATCGACAACGAATTCGGCCGGGGGATCGCGGAGGTCTTCCTGCGCGGATTCCATGGCGACGCGCCGCCCGTCGTGATGTTCTACGCTCCGAAAGGGACCGATCTGGCGGCCCTCGCGGAGAAGGCCCGCCGGGCGGGGGGGGACGGGATCTACCTCGTCGGGTATTACAATGATATGGGGATCCTCCTCCGGGAGCTTCGCAAGCGGGGCACCCCGGGGCGGATCCTCAGCTCTTCGAGCCTCGGCAGTCCCCGAAGCCTCGAAGAGGCGGGGGAGGCGGCCGAAGGAGTCATCTACCCGGCCACCGTCTTCGATCCGGAAAGCGACGATCCGCCGGTGGCCCGGTTCGTGAGAGACTTCAAGGCCCGCTATGGCGGCCTGCCCGATCTCTACGCCGCTCACGGATATGACGCGGTGCTGGTCGCGGCCGCCGCCATGCGCCAGGCGGGAGGCGCCGTCCCCGAGCGGATCGCCCAGGAGCTCCTGGCGATTCAGGAATTCAGGGGAGCCTCCGGCGTCATCAGCTTCGATCCCGAGGGAGATGTGGTGCAGTTTCCCCGCGCCTACATCGTTTATCAGGGGAAAGCGATGCTCTACCGGGAATTCCTCGAGCGCACCCGAGGTCGACAGGAGGCGGGACGGACGCGAAGCCGGTGACGGAGCTTCCGCCTTCCGCCGGTCGGCCCACCCCGCTTCAGACCAAGCGGGAAGGGATCGATCTGTCGATCGTGATTCCGGCCTACAACGAGGAGCGGAGGATCGTCCCCACCCTCGAGGCGATCGCCGCCTATCTCGCCCGGACGGCGACGAAGGCGGAGATCCTGGTCGTGGACGACGGGAGCGCCGACGGCACGGCGGCGCGCGTCGGCGAGCTGGCGGCCTCGATCCCCTCCCTGCGCCTGCTGAGCAACGGCCGGAATCGCGGCAAAGGCTTCAGCATCCGCCACGGCTTCTCCGAGAGCCGCGCTCCGCTGGTCCTCCTCACGGATGCCGATCTCTCCACTCCCATCGAAGAGGTCGAGAAGCTGATTCCGTCCCTTCGTGACGGGAAAGCCGGCATCGCCGTTGGATCCCGGGCGCTGGCGCCGGAGCTCGTCGAAGTCCGGCAGGGGCCGCTCCGGCAGGCCATGGGCAAGGGCTTCAACCTCGTGGTCCGGACGCTCACCGGCCTATCGATACGGGACACGCAGTGCGGATTCAAGCTGATGGATCGCCGGAGGCTGGCCCCCGTTTTCGCGGTCGCCCGCGTCGATCGCTTCTCCTACGACGTGGAGATCCTCTACCTGGCCCACCGCCGCGGCATCCGCATCGAGGAAATCCCGGTGATCTGGCGGGACTCTCCGAATTCTCGGGTGAGCGTTCTGGGCGACCCGCTTCAAATGTTCGTCGACGTCGTGCGAATCGTCTGGCGCGATCGCGCCGGCCGCTACCGGGAGCCGTCGTGAGGCGATCGTCCAAAATCGTCTCCCGGTCCGGGTTGAGCCGGATTTCCCGCCGGATGGACAGGAACGGCGAGCGGCTCGTCCTGACGAACGGCTGCTTCGACCTCCTTCATGCCGGCCACGTCCGGCTGTTGCGAGAGTCCCGCCGCCTGGGAGAGGCCCTCGCCGTCGCCGTCAACAGCGACGCGTCGGTGCGGAAGCTCAAGGGCCATGGCCGTCCAGTGATCGGAGAAAGAGAGCGGCTGGAGATTCTCGCCGCGCTGGAGGCGGTGGATTACGTGCTCCTTTTCAACGAGGAGACGCCCGAGCTCCTGATTCGCGCCGTACGCCCCGCCGTTCTGGTCAAGGGAGGGGACTGGGGGAGGGCTCGCGTCGTTGGGAGGAAGACGGTCGAGGAGGATGGCGGAGAGGTCCGCATCCTGCCCTTGCGCAAAGGGGTGTCCACCACCCGGATCATCCGGCGAATCGTGGAGAGGTTCGGGCGGTGAGCGGCGAGATCGCGTCCCTGCTGACCTCGGTCGGACTGAGGGACGGGATGCCCCGTCTCGCGGCCTCGATTCTGGCGCAACGCCCCGCCGCGCTCGTCGGCCTCGCCGGCTCCGCCCGGGGCCTCCATCTTCTTCTCCTGCGCCGCGAGCTGAAGCGCTCCCTACTCGTCGTCGTGGCGGGAGATCAAGAGACGGAGCGCTGGGAGAGAGATCTCAAAACATGGCGGATTCTCCTGGGCGATGAGAATCTGCGCATCGACACCCTTCCCTCCCTGGACGCCGACCCCTACCAAGGCCTCTCCCCCCATCTTCAGGTGAGCTGCGAGCGGGTCGTGGCCTTGAATCATCTTCTGAGTCCGGACCCGGCGGTGATCCTCATGCCCGCGCGGTCGCTGATCTACGCCGTGCCCTCCGCGGGCCTCTTCACCCATGCGCGGATGTCGGTCAGCCAGGGCATGAACCTGAGCCCGGATCGTCTCTGCACGCTGCTCATTCCCGCCGGTTATGCGAGGGTGGAGCACGTCTCCTCGCCCGGCGAGTTCGCCCGGCGCGGGGGCGTGGTCGACGTCTTTCCCCCGCAGGTCGAGGTGCCCTGCCGGCTCGAATTCTACGGAGAGGAAATCGAATCGATACGCGCCTTCAATCCGGAGACGCAGCGCTCGATGGACCGCCTGGAAGCGCTGGAGATCCTTCCGGTGCGGGAGGTTCCGCTGACGCCCTCATCGCTGGGGTCCCTCGAGTCGCGCCTTCGATCCTTCCATTCGGAGGCGGGGGCCGACCAGAGAGAGAAGCTCCTGGAGGAGATCCGTCAGGAGGAGTACTTCCCCGGCATCGAGGCCTTCACCCGGCTGATCGATTCGGAGGCGGTGCCGGCTCCCCGCTTCGCTCCCGAATCGCTCCTGGTGGTCGAGGAGCCGGCCTCGGTCCTCGAGGAGGTCCGCAAAGAGTGGGAGGAGATCCTGTCGCGCTACGAGTTCTCCGAGGCTTTCGGCCTTCCGCCGCCGGGAGAGGTCTTCGTCGACAAGATTCAGGTCGAGAAGATGGTCGAGACGGCGCCCCTGATCCTCTCGGAGCTGCCCTTGACGGAGCGGCCGGAGGCCATGCGGATCTCCTGCCTGCCCGCGCGCCAATATCTGGATCGCCTGCCGGCCCTGGCGACCGACCTCGCCGCGGCGGCGGCCGCCGGGTGGCGGACCCTGCTGCCGGTCGGCAGCCATGGCAGGATGGAGCGCCTGGGCGAGATTCTCCGGGATCTTGGCGAGCCGGCCACGCTCGTCGAGGATCCGCGAGCCGCCGTCCCCGCCGCCGCCTCCCGGCTCATCCTCCCCGGCTCCCTGGACGAAGGGTTCGCCCTTCCCGAGGCGGGACTCCTGGTCGTCGCCGAGCGGGAGGTGTTCGGGGAGATCCACGAGAAGGAGAGCCGCCGCCGGCGGCTCGGCGTCTTCTCCCCCGATTTCCGCGATCTGAAGGTGGGGGACCTGGTGGTCCACGCCGATCACGGCATCGCCCGCTACGCCGGCGTGATCCGGATGGAGGAGAACGGACGGGCGGCCGACTTCATGGAGCTTCATTTCGAAGGGAAAGACAAGCTCTTCGTCCCGGCGGATCGCCTCGACCTGGTCCAAAGGTACAGCGGCGCGGGCGCCCACCACCCGAAGCTCGATCGGCTCGGCGGCGTCACGTGGGAACGGACGAAGCGCAAGGTGCGCCGCGCGATGCGGGACATGGCGGAGGAGCTGCTGCAGCTCTACGCCGCCCGGAAGGCGGCCCCCGGACATGCTTTCGGCCCCGATTCCCCCTGGCAGCGGGAACTCGAGACCTCGTTTCCGTTCGAGGAGACGCCCGACCAGAGGAAAGCGATCGAGGAGGTCAAGGCCGACATGGAGTCGTCCCTGCCCATGGACCGCCTGGTCTGCGGCGACGTCGGCTTCGGCAAGACCGAGGTGGCGCTCCGGGCAGCCTTCAAGGCGGTGATGGAGGGGAAGCAGGTGGCGCTGCTCGTTCCCACCACCGTCCTCGCGACGCAACACCTGAATACTTTCCGCGAACGGTTCGCCGGCTTTCCCGTCCGCGTCGACATGCTCAGCCGGTTCCGAACGCCGATCGAGCAGCGGGCGGTGGCGAACGACCTGGAGGCGGGCAAGGTGGACGTCGTGATCGGAACCCACCGGCTCCTGTCCCGGGACGTCCGGTTCAAGGATCTGGGGCTGCTGGTGGTCGACGAGGAGCAGCGCTTCGGCGTGGCGGCGAAGGAGAGAATCAAGCAGTTCAAGAAGAACGTGGACGTCCTCGCGATGAGCGCCACCCCGATCCCCCGGACGCTGCAGCTTTCCCTCGCGGGCATCCGGGATCTCTCGGTCATCGAGACCCCGCCGCGGAACCGGCTCGCCATCCAGACCCACATCGTGCCGTTCCGCTCGGGGGTGATCGTCACGGCGATTCGCGGGGAGATGAACCGGGGCGGCCAGGTCTATTTCGTCCACAACCGGGTGGAGAGCATCGCGTCGATGGCGGGCCTGCTTCGCAAGGTCGTCCCCGAGGCGAGGATCGCGGTGGCCCACGGCCAGATGGGGGAGCGGGAGCTGGAGCGCACCATGCTCGACTTCCTGCGCGGCGAGAGGGACGTCCTGCTGACGACGACCATCATCGAGAACGGCCTGGACATCCCGCGCGTGAACACGATCCTCGTGAACCGGGCGGATCGTTTCGGCCTGGCGCAGCTCTACCAGCTGCGGGGGCGCGTCGGCCGATCCGATCGCCGCGCCTACGCCTACTTCCTCGTCCCGCCGCGCACCGTCCTCACTCCGGTCGCGCGCAAGCGCCTCAAGGCGCTCCAGGAGTTCAGCGACCTGGGATCCGGCTTCCGGATCGCGGCGATGGACCTCGAAATCCGCGGCGCCGGAAATCTCCTCGGCGCGGAGCAGCACGGGCACATCGCGGCGGTGGGGTTCGACACCTACTGCCGGCTTCTCGAGAGGACGGTCCAGGAGCTGAAGGGCGAGGAAGCCCCGCCCGAGCTCCGCACCTCGTTGAATCTCCGGATCGACGTGCGCCTCCCTGAGGAGTACATTCCGGATTTCAACCAGCGGCTCTCGCTGTAC
This sequence comes from Candidatus Polarisedimenticolia bacterium, assembly GCA_036004685.1. Lineage (NCBI taxonomy): Bacteria > Pseudomonadati > Acidobacteriota > Candidatus Polarisedimenticolia > Candidatus Polarisedimenticolia bacterium. The sequence goes on from DASYRE010000030.1 coordinate 6,884, forward strand.
AAATGGATCTCCTCCGCGCAGGACCGCGAGGAGCTGGACCGCATCCGGGGCGAGATGCGCGACCGCTATGGAATGATCCCCGCCCAGGGCGAGAACCTCTTCTCGCTGGCCGAGCTCCGCCTCCTGGCGGAGAAGCTGCGCATCGCCGGCGTCGACTACTCGGGCGACAAGGTCTCGGTCCGGTTCGCTCCGGACTCGCCGGTTTCCCCGCAGCGTCTCATCGACGCGGTTTCGTTGTCGCGCGGCGCGGTCCTCACCCCCGAAGGGGTGATGAGGATTCCGGTCGGGAGCCGGGAGGATCAGCGCGTCGAAGGGGTCCGCGCGTTGTTGAAGGCCCTGCTTTGATGTGCTACAGTCTGCTAAAGACGCTTTCCCGCGGCACCTTTCGGCGTCCGGGTCTTCTGATCCTCGGGATCCTTTCGAAAATGAGACCGGAATTCCCCCGCGTTTTCCCGGCCGCGGCGCTTGCGGCGGGGTTGATTCTCTCCGGCGGCTGCTCGTCGTCTCCCGGCGCGGGCGGCGCCGCCGCTCCGGCCGTCTCGATCAACGACCAGGAGATCCCGTACGCCGATTTCGAGGCCTACCTGAAGGCGAACTTCGGGGAGGACCTCCCTCCCCGGGACGAGGCCGAGACACGCAGCCGCCTTCTCGATCAGTTCATCGAAGAGCGCCTCTTGCTCCAGCTCGCGGAGAAACGCAAGATCGAGATCCCCGACGAGAAGGTGACCGCCTATCTGGCGGGCCTGGGGGCCGGGACCGAGGCCGGTCCGGGCGGCAAGCCGGTCGACGCCGGCTTCCGCGAGCAGGTGCGCCGGAACCTGCTGATCCAGGAATTCAAGGATCACGTCCTGCTCAAGGAGATCCGGGTTGCTCCCGAGGAGGTGGACGCCTACTACCGCGAGCATCCGCAGGAATTCCGCGAGGCGCGCGCCGTGATCCTGCGCCAGATTCTCCTCGAGGACGAGGCGGAGGCGAAGCGGATTCTCTCGATCGTCAAGACCGATCCCGGCCAGTTCCAGGTGCTGGCCGAGCGCCACTCGGCCTCGCCCGATCGCGGCCAGCCCCGGCCCTACGAGGAGCAGGATCTCCCCGAGTCGATTCGGGCGATGGTTTTCGCGCTCTCCCCGGGCCAGATCAGCGACGTCGTCGAGGAGGGCGGGAAGTACCGAATCTTCCAGGCGGTCGACAAGCACGAGGGGAAGAACCTCGGCTTGGAGGAGGTCCGGAAGAAGATTGAAGGGACGCTCCTGCAGCGCAAGGCGGAGGAGGCTCTTGCGCGCGCCATGACGGAGCTGAAATCCACCGCCCGCATCCGGGTGCAGCGAAGAAACCTTCCGTTCAGCTACCGGGGAGATTACGGCGGATGAGACGGTGGCTCCGCGCCGCGGCCCTCGCGGGCTTCGTCCTGATCCCTCCCGGATCGATCGGCGCCGCGATTCTGGAGGAGATCGTCGCGAAGGTGAACAACTCGATCATCACCCGCACGGAATACGAGGAGCGCCTGGCCGTGTTCCGGCAGCAGATGAGCGAGAAGTACACCGGCGACGAGCTCGACCGGAAGATCGCCTCGGGGCAGGAGGCCCTCCTCCACAACATGATCATCGAGAACCTGCTCGTCCAGAGGGCGGACGTCCTTCTGGACATGGACAAGGTGCGGAAGAACCTCGTCGAGGACTTCAAGAAGAACCAGAAGATCGAGAGCGACGAGGAGCTGGAGCGCCTCCTCAAGGAGCAGAGCATGACGCGCCAGCAGCTCGTCGAGACGCTGGTCCGCCTGAACATCCCGCAGGAAATCATCAACTACGAGGTGCGCCGGAAGATCAGCATCTCGGACAAGGAGATTCAGCAATACTACGACTCCCACAAGGCGGAATTCACCCGGCCCGAGCGCATCTCGCTCCGGGAGATCGTGATCCTCTACGAGGACGCCACCCGTCAGGAGGCGAAGGCGCGCGCGGAGGGGGTGAGGCGGGAGCTGGACGCCGGGGCCGACTTCGAGGCGCTGGTCAAGCGGGAGTCCCAGGCCGCCTCCAAGGAGCGCGGCGGCCTCGTCGGTCCCTTCGCGCGCGGCGAGCTGCGCTCCGATCTCGAGAAGGAGGCCTTCCGGCTCCAGCCGGGGCAGATCGCCGGTCCGATCGAATCGGCCCGCGCCTACCAGATCGTGAAGCTCGAGAGCCGGGAGCCCGAGGAAGTCACTCCGCTCGACAAGGCGCGGGACGGGATCGCCGATCACTTGCGGGACGCCAAGTTCCAGGAGAAAGTGGACGCCTACCTCAAGAAGCAGTGGAGCGACAACTTCATCTACGTCTACCCCAAATTCGGCACCTCGGAGTGGCTCCCGGTGACCGCGGGGAACCCGCCGGAATCCGACTCGAAGCCCGAGCCGAAATAGTCCGACCGGCTCCCGGGACCGCCTCCGGCGGGAATTGGCGGGAGGAGCGCGGCTGTGTTAGGATGCGCCATCAAGAGCCCCCTGAGATTCCGGCGGCGATCCGCCGCCACAGACCACAAAGGCTTCAACCAAAACCGGCATCGAGAGGCGAGACCAGAGAATCTCACGGAAACCACAGCCGTCGCCTGAAGGTGAATCGCGGTGAAAGGACCGAATCGAAAAGGAGAGGAGATGATCAACCGGAAGCTCATCAGACCGAACCTATCCGACTTGAAGGACAAGATGACCGCTCCGGCGCACCGCCCGCAACGCAAGCAAGTCCCGCCCGAGCAGACGAACGCCGAAGCGTTCTACTACTTGAAGCAGATGAATTCGAAGACCCCCATGGTCGTCGTCCTCACCGACGGTGAGCAGCTTCACGGGGTCATCGAGTGGTACGACCGCACCTGCATCAAGGTGAATCGGGAAGGGGCCCCGAACCTGTTGGTGAACAAGCACACCATCAAATACATGTACAAGGCAGAGGAAATCGCCGGCGCCGACGGCCCGCCCGACGAAATCCGCTGAGCTCGCGCCGGTGAATCCCGCCCTCGCCCTGACCTGCGGAGATCCGGCCGGCATCGGCCCCGAGATCGCCGTCAAGAGCCTCTCCGATCTCGAGATCATCTCTTCCTGCCGTCTCGTGGTCGTGGGCGACGTGGCGCAGCTTCGCGGCACCGCGGCCTCCCTGCAGATCGACCTTCCGCAGAGCACCCAGGCATGGGACGGCAAGAGCCCGCTGGAAGGAGCGGGGCCCTTCCTGCTGGATCTCGGGCCGACCGGCCCCGAGGCGCAGCCGGGAAAGCCCTCGGCCGACTCCGGAAAAGCCGCCATGGCGGCGATCCGCAAGGCGGTGGCCCTCGCCTGGGAGAAGAGGATTCAGGGGATCGTCACGGCCCCGATCAGCAAGAAGGCGATTGAGATGGCCGGTTTCGAGGCCACGGGCCACACCGAGATCCTGGCCAAGCTGACCGACAGCCGCCAGGTCGGCATGATGTTCGTCACTCCGACGTTCAAGGTCGTCCTCCTGAGCACGCACCTCTCGCTCCGCCAGGCGATCGCCTGCGTCACCCGGGACCGGCTCGCGGGGATGATCCGGTTCGCCCAAAAGGAGCACAAGCGGATCTTCGGGGCCGAGCCGAGGATCGGCGTGGCCGGATTGAATCCCCACGCGGGAGAGGACTCGCTCTTCGGGGAGGACGAGGAGAAGGAGATCGCCCCGGCCATCGAGTCGTGCCGCGAGGAGGGGATCGACGTCTGGGGTCCCTACCCGCCCGATTCGGTCTATCTCCGGGCGATGCGCGACGAGATCGATCTCGTCGTGGCTCTCTACCACGACCAGGCCACGATTCCCGTGAAGATCTCGTCGTTCGGAAAATCGGCCGGCCTGACCCTCGGCCTGCCCTTCCTGCGCACTTCCGTGGATCACGGCACCGCCTTCGACATCGCCGGCAAGGGGGTCGCCGATCCCTCCAGCCTGCGGGAGGCGATTTCCCTCGCCGTGCGCCTGACCCGAAACTCCGCCTAGCGTCGCGATTCCAAAATCTCCTTCCCCCAGGCGGGTGACCGCGGCGGGTTCGAGTCGCCGGGACCAGAGATCGGGTTGCGCCTCGCGCGAATCGTCTGCTTCCCGGGAAGATTCGCGCCGCGCGGAGCTTGGGGATTCGACCGGAGGGAGTAGACGACGATGTCGCCCACGAGCAGGATCGGAGGCTCGAGACGCCGGGTGAGCGCCACGAAGGCATTCCTGCCGGCCGCGTCGGTCCAGGGCAGCACGGGATAGTCCTTGCCCAGGCGGCGCATCTCGGAGACGTTGACGAGGAGGTGAGTGTAACCCGCCTCGGCGAGACGGGTGACGACCGCATCCGGTGAGGGCCGACCGCGCAGGGCGGCCCCGAGAATCGAGCGATCGTGCTGCGAGCTGGTTTCGAAGCGCCTGGGGAACAAGAAGCCCCGTGGCTCCGCGACGAGCAGCACGCGCGCGTCCTCGGGCAGGGAGGCGCACTCGAGGAACGCCGGGTAGGGATTCGAGACGAGAAGCGTCCGGTAGACCTCCGCGGGCTCGCCCGTCATCGACCATCCGCCGAGCTGACGGAACATTTCCAGGGCCGAAGTCGTGCCGCCCACGAGCAGCCACGCGATGGCCGAAAACGCCACCGCGGCTCCCGCGCGCCGGCGCCCGCATCCCGCGGCGATCAGAAAAAGAATCAAGGACGGGACGAGGAACCGGTCCAACGCCCCCGTCAGAGCCCACAGGAGAACGCCGAACAGCGCGATCCCGGCGAGCTTCCGCGCCGATCGCCGCCCGCTCAAGCCGGCTCCGATGAGGCCCGCCGTGGCGGCGGGTGCCAGGATCCACGCTTTTGCGGACAGGGCTTCCCAGGATCTCCGGACGAGATCGACGGGACTGCCGGCGAGATGGAGATTGCTCCTCGCGTCCCGCCACAGCGTCTCGATCCCCTCACGATGCCAGCCGAGGGGCGCCAGCGGATCGTGAAGCAGCGCGGCGTTCTTCAGCCACCAAGGGGCTGAGCCGGCGATGACGGCCGCCGCGAACGCCGCCGCCGAAACGACGGGCCTTCGGCGTGACGCCACGATAAGCGGCGCGCCGAGGGCCGCCCAGAAGAGCCCTTGGAGTCTCGCGGAAGCGGCAATTCCCGCCATCCATCCGGCGGCGGCGCTCCCTCGGGCGGTCCGGGCCGACAAGGCGAGCGCCACGGCGGTGAGGGTTCCGGACAGCATCCATGCTTCCGCCATCGGAAAGCCGGCTGAAAGCGGCGCCACCGGAAGGTAAAGCACACCAAGCCCGATCAGCCAGGCCCGGAGGGGGGCAGCGCCCAGGCGCCCGGCCAGGCTCCGCGCCGCGGCGGCCGCGACGCAGACCCCGAACAGATGAATCAGGCCGGGGGCCCGCACCGCCTTGACCGACAGCGGCAGTGCGTAGATCAGCTGCGCCAGGGGGGGGAAGGAGGAGAACAGGTTTCCGCGATGCGCGCCGAGGGCTCCCTCACGGAGCGCCTGCCAGGGAAGCCCGAGATGGTAGACCCACGCGTCGTAGAAGAAAGGAGGGGCGAGAGCGACGGCGATCAAAGGAAAGGCCGCGAGGAGGTAGCTCGCGGGGCTTCTCGTTCGGGCTAAAAGTCCCTTCCAGCGCCCCCCCAGCGCCGCCAGGCAGGCGGTGGCGATCAGCGGCCCGGGGCCAAACCAGCCCGCCAGGCCGAGACAGAGGACCGCCAGGCCCAGCGCCCAGGAGCCGAAACACCACGCCGCCGCCGATCGAAGGGAGGGAGGGACCGGAATCCGGAGCAGGAGGCGGATTCTCTCGCCCATCGCGAGCAAGAGGATGGTGACGAGAACGGCGACGGCGGAGCCGGCGAGCAGGTCCTTGCCCATCTCCTCTGGCTCTCTGATTCGGGTGGTGCCCGGGACGCCTCAGGGCCGGAAGGCTTTCCGGACCTCCTCCAGGAGGGAAGCGTGTAGCATCGGCGGCGAGGCGACGATGTCCCCCGAGCCCAGGAAGCCTTCCTTCCCCTCGAAGTCGGTCACGGTTCCTCCCGCCTCCCGGATGATCAGCGCTCCGGCGGCGATGTCCCAGGCGGAAAGCGAGCATTCCCAGAAACCGTCGAGGCGGCCGCAGGCGACGTAACAGCAATCCAGCGCCGCCGAGCCGTCCCGCCGGACCCCCGAGGCCGCCTGGATCAGCCGGCTCAGCGAATGCAGGAACTGCGGGAGCTGCGCCAGCGACCGGAAGGGAAAGCCGGTCACCAGCAGGGCCTCCGCGAGGCGCGGGCAATCCGAGACGGCGATGGCGGAGCCGTTCAGGGTGGCCCCTCTCCCGCGCGCCGCCGCGAACATCTCCTCCCGGATCGGGTCGTAGATCGCCCCCGCCGCCAGCACGCCGCCGGTGCGCACCGCCACCGACGTCGCGAAAAAGGGATAGCGGTGGATGAAGTTGGTGGTTCCGTCGAGCGGGTCGACGATCCACTCGGCGCCGGTGCCCGGCGCCGCCGCCGACTCTTCGGTCCGGATGGCATGCTCCGGATGCCGCGCGCGGATAAGCCCGACGATCGCCTCCTCCGAGTCGCGATCGGCGCGCGTCACGAAGTCGTTCCGCCCTTTCTCCGTCACCGCCAGCTGCCGGCCGCGTCCCAGATGCCCTTTCAGGATCTCGCCTCCGCGCCGCGCCGCGTCCAGCGCCGTGACGAGGAGCGTGCCGGGATCGAGGGCCGATCCGGGATTCTCAGGCTCGCGGGTGGGCTTTGCCATAGGTTCTCAGGAGGCGCTCGGTCGAGACGTGCGTGTACTTCTGGGTCGTGGAGAGCGAGGCGTGGCCGAGGAGCTCCTGGATCGATCGCAAATCGGCTCCGGCGTCGAGCAGGTGGGTCGCGAAGGAATGCCGCAGCGTGTGCGGCGAGACTTTCCGCAGGATGGCGCACTGCCGGATGTAGCGATCGACGATCCGCCGCACGCTCCGCACGTTCAGGCGCGTGCCGCGGAAATTCAGGAAGAGGGCGTCCCCGCCTCTTCCCGGCCTGGGCTCGAGATCGGCGCGCCGGCGCAAATAGACCCGGATCGCGGCGATCGCCTTCGAGCCGACCGGCACCATCCTCTCCTTCTTCCCCTTCCCGAGCACCCGCATCATGCCGTCGCCCAGGTCGAGATCGTCGAGATCGAGCCCCGTCAGCTCCGAGACGCGGACGCCGCTGGCGTACAGCAGCTCGAGGATCGCCCGATCCCGCGCCCCCAGGGGGGCGGAATCGTCGGCGATCTCGACGAGGTGCTGCACCTCGACGACGCTGAGCTGCTTCGGAAGCCGCTTCTCCTGGCGCGGCGTCGCCACCGCCGCGGCGGGGTTCGCGCTCAGCTTCCCCTGGCGTTTCAGATAGCGGAAGAAGGAGCGGATGGCGGCCAGCTTCCGGGCCACGGTCGAGCGCTTGGCCTGCCGTCGATGCAGATCGCCGAGGAAGGCGCGCACCGCCAGCCGATCCACCTGTTTCGGCGCCACCTCGCGACCGCCTCCGACCTCCTTCTCCAGAAACGCCGCGAACTCCCCGAGATCCGAGCCGTAGGCGCGCAGCGTCTCGGCCGAGGAGTTCACGTCGAGGCGCAGATGGCGGAGGTAGGCTCGGATGGCCGATTCCACGGCGCTCCTTTCCGGATCAGCGCGCCGGCGCGACCGGTGAAAGGGCCTCCTCGAAGGAGCTCAAGTCCTCGAGGGCCCGGCGGATCAGCAACTCGTGGCGCCGTCGCTTGTCGCGCACGGGGGGCGCGAGCGGCGGCAGGAGCCCGAAGGCGATGTTCGCGGGCTGGTAATCGTCGCGATCCGCCGAGGAGATGTAGCGCCCCAGGGAGCCCAGCGCGGTGGTCGCGGGGAAGGGGACGGCGGCGGCTCCCGCGGCCAGCCGCGCGGCGTTGATGCCGGCGATCAGCCCCGAAGCCGCCGACTCGAGGTATCCCTCGACTCCGGACACCTGTCCCGCGAAGAAGAGGTCGGCGCGCTTCCGGGTCTGGAACGTCGGAAGAAGGATGGCCGGCGCGTTGATGTACGAATTGCGGTGGATCATCCCCAGCCGCACGAACGACGCCTTCTCGAGCCCCGGAATCAGCCGGAACACCCGTTCCTGATCGCCCCACCGGAGGCTGTTCTGGAATCCCACCAGGTTGAAGTGCTCGGCGGCGGCATTGTCCTGGCGGAGCTGGACCACGGCGTGCGGCCGCCGCCCGGTGGCGGGATCGACGAGCCCGACCGGCTTCATCGGGCCGAAGCGCAGCGTCTCCCGGCCCCTTCGCGCCATCTCCTCGATCGGCAGGCAGCCCTCGAAGAAGCCGGTGTCCTCGAAATCCTTCCTCGGGACCGTCGCCGCGCCCAGGATCGCGTCGATCAAGCGCTCGTACTGCTCCTCGTCGAGCGGGCAGTTCAGGTAGTCGTCGTCCCCCTTGCCGTAGCGGGAAGCCCGGAACACTTTCGAGAGATCGATCGATTCGGCCTCCACGATCGGGGAGACGGCGTCGAAGAAATAAAGGTGGTCGCGTCCGGTGAAGCGGCCGATGTCCTCGAAGAGCGACGCCGAGACGAGCGGGCCGCTGGCGACGATGACGATCCCTTCCGGCGGAAGGGCGGGCATCTCGCGGCGATGGATCCGCACTCCGGCGAGCGAGGTCAGGGCCTCGGTGACCCCTCGCGCGAATCCCTCGCGGTCGACGGCGAGCGCCGAGCCCGCCGGGATCCGGTGAGTGTCGGCCACCTTCAGGATGAGGGAGCCGCACCGCCGCATCTCCTCTTTCAGCAGGCCCGTGGCGGTGTCGCGGGAGTCGGACTTGAAGGTGTTGCTGCAGACCAGCTCGGCGAAGTCCCCTGTCTTGTGGACCGGAGTCTGCCGTTCGGGGCGCATCTCGTAGAGGTCGACCGGGTGGCCCCGGTGGGCGATCTGCCAGGCTGCCTCGGATCCGGCGAGTCCGGCTCCGATGACGCAGACGGGTTGACGGCTGGGGTCGGGCACTCGGGCGCTCCTTGGCGGGGATTCGACGCGAAAGGAAGGCGTCATTCTATCACGGCGGCGATTCCGGGCAAGGCCGCGTTCGCCGAGGTCTTGCCTCGAGTTCCGCCGGGAAGGAAGCTCCCGCGATCCGGCGAGGCCCTGAGTTGCTCTCGCGTCGCGGGCTCAAAGAAGCATCGAGTCGGGGGGAGCGAGGAGAGTCTCGAAGTGGGTCGAGCGGGCGTCGAACCGGGACAGGATGGCTCGGGCCTCCGGCGGCACGACGGCGGCCTCGTAATCCTCCCCCGCGAAGGCCCGGACCGCTTCCAGCGAAGCGAAGAAGGTCAAGGTCACGAACTCGACTTCCTCCCCGTCCTCCCGGCGCATCAAGAGAGCTCCGCGATAGCCCGGGACGCGGTGGATTCCCGGAAGGATTTCGACGCGCAGGAGGGCCTCGTAGGATTCGGCGTTCTCGCGCGGCGTCCATCCGTGCCAAAGCCGGCCAATCATCTCGTCCTCCCCGCTCCCTCTCGGTCCCGCCCGGACTCGCGCCTCGAGGGTCTCATCGTCAACCGTCGCCGGCGCAGGGCCCGCTCGAAAAGCTCCGCCGTTAGGACGTCCGGGCGATCGCCGCGCGCGAGGCCGCGAGGCCGGCTGCGTTTCGCCGCTCGAACAGCGAGAGCAGCGGCCCCGTCATGCAGGTCGTGACGACGGCCATGAGGACCATGATGGTGTACATCCGCGGAGCGAGAATCCCGAGATCGTATCCGATGTTGAGGACGACCAGCTCGATCAGGCCGCGCGTGTTCATCAAGGCTCCGATCGACAGCGCCTCGTGCCAGCCCAGCCCCGTCCAGCGCGCGGCCAGCGCTCCGGCCCCCAGCTTCCCGGCGATGGCCACCGCGATCACGGCCAGGCACGCCAGGTAGCTCCCGGTGTCGTCGAGCAGGCCGAGCCGGGTCCGCAGTCCGGCGAACGCGAAGAAGAGGGGCAGGAGGAAGACGGTGCAGATCGGCTCGAGGCGCTCCTTGAGGAAGCCGCGCAGGTGCGTTTGGGGAGAAAGGGCCACGCCGGCGAGGAAGGCGCCGAAAAGAGCGTGGATCCCGATCGCCTCGGTGAACAGGGCGGAGGCGAAGATCAGTATCAGCGTCCCCGTCATCAGCGCCCGGCCGCGGGCGGCGCTCTCCAGCGGCTCCCCGGCGAACCGGCCGGCCAGCGGCTTCACCATGAAGAGCATGACGGCGGCAAACAGGACCGCCAGGAGAATCGTCAGGGCGGCCCCCGAAAGAGCCTGCGCCTGCACCACGGCGATCACCACCGCCAGCATGCACCAGGCGGTCACGTCATCCACCGCGGCGCAGGCCAGCGCAGTGTTCCCCAGCGCCGTGCCGGAGAGCCCCCGCTCCTTGAGGATGCGCGCCAACACCGGAAAGGCGGTGATGCTCATGGCGACGCCGAGGAAGAGCGCGAAGGCGGCAAAGGGAATGTTGGAAGCGGAGAGCGACCTGTAGAGGAGGAGCGCGAGCGCCGTCCCCAGAAAGAACGGCACGACGATGCTGGCGTGGCTCACCAGGACGGCCGCGTGGGCTTGCCGCCGGATCTGGAGCGTGTCGATCTCCGTTCCGACGACGAACATGAAGAGCACCACCCCGATCTGGCTGATGGCCTGGAGGAGAGCCAGCGAGGACGCGGGGAAGAGATATGCCTGGGCCCGCGGCGCGAGCATTCCGAGAAACGAAGGGCCGAGAAGGATCCCCGCCACCATCTCGCCGATCACCGCCGGCTGCGCCATGCGCCGGAAGAGGGTGCCGGTGAGCCGCGAGGCGAACAGGATGACCAGGACTTGCAGCAGGAGAACCGCCAGCGGGTGTCTCAGGTTCTCGCCCAGCCCTCCCGCGCTCGCCCTTTCGGGGGTGGACGGCACGCCGGCGGCGGGCAGGGAGTCGTGCCGGGTCTCGAGCCCTCTGCCCGCCTGGAGGATCATCAGGACGCCCGCCCCGAAGACGAGGATGAGGGCCGCGTAGATCAGGATGTTCTTGCGCACTCGTCCAAATCTCCGAAGAGGGAGCTTGCCCCCCGCCCTGGCCCGGCGGGTCGCATCATCTCGCCTCGTCCAATCCTTCCCGGCGGGCCATGAAGGCCCAAAGGAGCAGACCCGCGCCGGAGATCCCCGGCATGATCATCAGATGCAGGATCTCGAAGGCCAGCGAGCTGCCGCCGGATCCGTGCGACGGTCCCATGTAGCCGGTGGCCGCCGTCAGCAGGATCGAGACGAGCGCCAGCAAGACGACTCCGGCCGCTGCCAGGCCCCGATTCTCCTGCTTGGCGATCGCCCCTTGCACCAGGGAGCCGATCGCGAGCGGAGTCACCAGCCAGGTCGAGCCGATGAGCACCTGGGCCAGCGGACGGTGCAGTCTCTCCAGGGCCCCGAAGATCCCGGCGACCCCGACGATCCCCCAAAGAGCGAAAAGGGCCAAAGCGGCCTTTTCATTGAAGGCGCACCCGGCGCGCGGGTAAAGACGTCTCAGGAACCAGCCCGCGGCGCCGAGCAGCGGAAGCAGCAGCCACTTCAGGATTTCGATCATCGCGACTCGGCTCGATTCCCGGTTGTGCGGGACCTCTCGCGAGGCCGGCCTGGTCCGATTACTTCGCCGGGACCCGCGTGCTCGGATCGTCGGCCGGATTGACGTACGTCAGGGAGAATGGACCCATGCCGTGAACCTGGACCGTCGCGTCCGTCTTCGCCATGGCGTAGTGACGCATCTCGGCGGGCAGAAGCGCATAGCCTCCCGCCGGGAGGTCCTTCATCGCGGCTTGATTGAACTTTTCCCCCATGCCCAGCGCGAAGGTGCCCGATACCACCGTCACATTCTCATCGGTGGGATGCCAGTGCGGCGCGATCTTGTAGCCGGCCGGCATCTTCAGGCGCACCGTGAACAGGCCGGCCTTGCCAGGGTCCCCGGAGAGTACGGTGAAGGTGGCGCCCTTCTCGAAAACCGGCGGCGGATCCCCCCACTTGATGTCGGCCGCGGTCGTCAAGACGTGGCCCGGAGCCGTCGCTCCCTGGCCCCATGCAACCCCCACGATCGTCGCGAGCAACAGGACCGCCCATGAAAACGACTTGCGCATGGAAACCTCCTTAGGTTGTGGACGCCTTGATTTTTGGAATCCAACCGTGACATCGAGCCTGCCGGGCGCGTCGACCGGCCGATGAGCCCGGGTGCGATTTCTCGTGCATAGTACACTCAGGACCGAAAAAAAGGAGCCGCAAAAGTCGGTCCCCGTCAAGGGAGGCTGCCGGGGGGAATGCCGTCCGGACAGGCCTAACGGCTCGAAGGGACCTTGACGATCAAGTACACGATCTCTTTCCCGTCGACGGCGCTGATCCAGTGCGGCACTCCGGCTGGAATGACCACCACCTCTCCGCCGTGGATCGGCCGCCGGTCGCCGCCCGAAACCCCTCGGCCGCGCAGCTCTCCCGGCTCGGTCTCCTGCCCGCCGATCAAGGAGCCGCCGGTGACGAGCGTAGCATCTCCCCGCAGCACGTACCAGATGTCCGCGAAACGGGCGTGCAGCTCGGATCGGCCGGCCGAGGTTCGACGAACTTCCGCAACCGAATACTCCGGCGCGGCCGTCAGGCGCGCCGCATAGAAGCCCCCCCGGCCGGAGCGGTCCTCGGGAGCCTTTTGAATCGCCTCACGAACCTGCCCGGCGGTGAGAAAAATCACCGGGTCCTTCACTGCAGCCTCCTGGCCCAGCATCAGCATTGCGATAACCGCCCAGAACATGTGCTTCTCCTCCCGGGCTCCTGGTTGGGGATAGGACGCCGAAGGGCCTTCTGCGGAGTAGATTACCGCTTCTCCGGAGGGATGTTTCGGAGGGGAGAGGAGAAACTGGCGTGCGCGGCGGCGTCGACCGGCCGGTGCCGGACGGCGGCGCCCGCGGGATCCTTGCCCAGGAAGTTGTCTCCTTTCCAATTGCGCGACGGGCGGATGGGCCTGGGGACGAACCCTCCTCCGCAGTTCGGGCAGACGTTGCCGAGCACCGCGTCGACGCACGTCGCGCAGAACGTGCATTCATACGAGCAGATACGCGCTTCGAGCGAGTCGGGCGGCAGGCGCTTGTTGCAATGCTCGCAGGTCGGACGAAGCTCCAGCATCGTGATCCCCCCGCTCAATCCCTCAATGGCCTTCGATTCCCTCAGGATAACGGTCCGCCACGAGATTCAGTCGCACGTCGTGCTCGAGGAGCGCTTTGAGCCCCGCGAGCACCAGAGAGAATCCCTGGGTCGAGCCGGTCGCCTGTTTCACGAGCTCGTCGCCGTCGCCCTTGAAGCCGGACTCGGTAATCCCGACGAACGTGGTCCCGTCCGGGCGGGAAGTGAACGTCCATTCCACGGTGGCGGGACCGCCGGCTGCCGGCCACTCGATCACGATGCGGCGGTTCGGCTCGACGGCTTTGACGGTCACCGGAACCGAGATGCCGTACATTTCCCAGTCCCATTGGACCTGCCGGCCGGCTTCGAGGCGGCCGGTGCTCTTGGTGAACCAGAATTTCGCCGTGACGTCGGGGTTCACGAACGCGTCGAAAACCCTGGCCACGGGCTGGCGGATGAGCATTCCGGTCCTGGATACGGGCGCTTGGGTCAGCTTCAAATCGTCCATGCGGCCTCCTTTCGCGGCGCCTGTCCGGCCGGGCGGCCGGATGCGGCGCCGGGGCATCTCGACCCCACGGCAACGGAACGGGCCATCAAATCCCCGGCTCGCTTCGACTATAAGCGAGCCGGGGAAGGATGACGAGATCGCCCGATCTGAACGCCGCGGCCGGCCGCCCCGTGAGCGCTTTTTCGGGAGCCGGGCCTGGCTATCGCTCGACGGCTTTGAACCGATCCACCGCCCACTGGGGAGGCTCCGGATCGTCATTGAAGCGGATCGTCATCCCCTCGCTCTTCGCCCATCTCCAGAGCCACGTCGGACCGAAGGTCGTCACGAAGGTGTCCCGGATCCGATACGCCGGATCGGCCATCGCCGCGTCGAGGCTCACGAATCGGTAGCCGCGCCCTTCCAGCCGGGTCAGCAGCTCGTCGAGCGCGTCGGCGTTGAGGTCGTTGGCGTGGAGCAGGATCGTCTGGGGAATGTCGCGCCCGAACATCTCCCGCGACACGCGCTCGGCGAACTCCGTAGCGCGGATCACGAAGTCCACGTAGGACGAGCGCCAGCGCGCCGCGGACGGCCGATCCTCGCCGGGCAGTTGAACGTAGCCGGCGTTGAAAACGTAGTCCTCGCTGTCGATGGTGTGCGGCGCCATTTTGTAGCCGCGGGCGGCGAGGAACGCCTCGATGGCCTCCTTCTTCTCCCGGGTGTCCCCCGTGTGCGTCTTGGGAGGCCGGAAGTAGAGTTGGTAGGGTTCGCGGGGTTTCATCAGCCGGCGCGTAACGACCTCCCCCCTCAGGATCTCCGCTTCGAACTCCTGCACGCTGGTCGCGTTGAAATCGGCGTGCGAGTAGGTGTGATTGCCGAGGAGGACCCCCGCTTTGACCCATCGTCTCAGCAGGGCGGTCCGTGCCTTCGTCTCCGGGCCGTTCCCGAGCTTCGCTTCGTTCACGAAGGCCGCCGCGGGCGCGTGGTGCGACGACAGCATGCGCAGCAGGGCCGCCGTCGCGCGCTTCCCCCGGGCCACGTCGACCGCGGCGGCCGGCGCGGCATACGCGTACGGGAGGTCGTCGAACGTCAGAGCCATGGAGCGGGTGTTCCGGGCCGCTTCCGGCGCGTCCGCGGGAAGGATCGTCTGAACCGACGCGAGGGACGCCACGCCCGCCGCGAGCGCCGCGAGCATGAATGCGTTGATGGTTTTCACGAGTGTGCTGCGCATAAAAAGGTTGCGGCGCCGCCACTCCGGCGCGCCGGAAGCCATGGCTGCACCGGTTGCCGCGGCAAGCCTCAGCCGGAAAGCCGGGCGCGTACCGTCGCGAGGATCTTTGGACTTGAAGGAAGCAGGCCCAGCACGGCGCGCGCCCCTCCATCGACGACGGTCTCGCCGTCCACCAGCACCTTGAATTCTCCGTAACGCCCATGAACCATATCGACCTCGACTCCCAACTCGCGACGCAGCTTCGCCGCCACACGGACGGCATGAAGTCCCGAAATTCAAAACGCGCAATAGCGGACGGCGATCCGGGCCATGTTCACCCCCCAGGAAGGTCGAGTCACGCAAGCTTCGCCCCGTGTTCCTTCAGCAAGCCCTTCAGAATCGACCGGTGGCAGCGCGCTTCGTCGGCGCAGTAACAGCCCACCGAGAAGCTCGTCCGGTGAGACAGAGCCGCCAGCAGCGCGAGCAGCCGGGCGGCTTCGGGGCGCTTCATTTCGGCGCGGTATCGCCGGGCGTAGGCGCGCCATTCCCGCTCGTTGGCGGCCTGCAGCCCTTGCTTGACCAGGGCCGCCGAAGGCGCCAGGCCGGGGACCCACACGTCGTAGAAGTCGCGCGACGCATACTCGGCTTTCGGAACGCCGCGCGGCGGCCGCCGCACGGTCCCCAGACGCAGCCCCTCCGAGCGAGTTCGCGGCGTTCCCAACCTCACCACGCGAATCGGCATTCTCGTCCTAGTTCCCCTTGGCAAATCGGCGAAATTCGGTCCAAGGCTGTTCTCGCGGGCCGGGATCGCCGCATTCTTGGAGCTCGAAGCCTGTCTGGCTCGCGAGGGCGATCTCGCGGGGGTTCGGCAGTTATCGTCTCTGCCTTGCCTCGCTTCGCGTGACGCGCAGCCCGGCCCAGCGCCGGATCGCCACCAACGTCCACACCGCCTCGACCGCGGCGAAGGGCCAGGAATGGATCAGAAGTGCGTACAGAGACGCGGCGGCGCACGACGCCGCGAAGCCGAGTATGTAGATGTGGGACCGGCGCTCGAGCGCGTACATGACCATCATCGACGTCGCGGCGACGATGCCGAACGCTTCAACCAGCATGGTTCTCGGCGGCCTCCGCGTCTCTCCTCAAGCCCGTGCCCTTCCGATGGCGCTTTTCCAAGCCCTCCCGGACGGGAACCGCGATGCGCTTCAGGAAATCGAATGCGGCCGCGGCGGCGCGGGGCGCCGCGAAGCCCTTCACGGTCCGCCTGTCATAGCTGGGGCGCAATCGCCCGGGCCGCTTCTTCGGACGTCCGGACCGGGACGATCTCGAACTCGACCAGATCTTCCCAATGGTCCGTCCACTCCTTCAGGGCGGCCTGGCATTCCGCCTCCATGACCTGAAAGCAGCGCCCGAACTCCAGGTCGACCCAGCTCGAGACGTACTTCACCCCCTCCGGGGCCATCCTTCCCTGGTCCCGAAAACGGCGATACACGGCCGGAGCCTGACCCGGCCGGAAACGCTCGATCACCATGAACAGCATCGTGGGGAGCTCCAGGGACCTAGTGTTGCGTTTCGGAAATCATGTTAACACCGAGGTCGCCGAGGCGCCCGGATCGCAAGGCGCGCCAGAGCGTCGCGTACCCAAGGCGGTACGCAAGCGAGGCGCAACGCGGCGAGCCGGGATGGATCGGGGGCCGAA